>JACMMP010000153.1 GCA_014378995.1 Hyphomonadaceae bacterium | reverse complement strand
GCGCGCGAGCGCCGCCTCGTCGCCTTCACCGCCGAAAATCCCGAAGCCTGGCGCACGAGCTTTCGCTGCGGCGTCCCGGATCGGCGCTCTGCCCGCCGGCTTGGCGCCGGGGCGCCGCGAGCAAGCGTGCGCTTCCTGTCAGCCTGGCCGCTGGCCGAACGCTTCGAAGCGATGCTGCGCGTCTTCAACGCGCCGCAGAGCTACGCCAAGCGGCTCGCCCGCGGCTTTCGCGCCGGGCTCGTGCGCGTCGAACAGCTTCTGCGTGCTCCGGCCGACTACGTCCACCGCATCGAACGCGCCGAAGAGATTACGGCCGCGGCGAAGCAAGCCGCGAAAAGAAATGATTCAAGCTGACCGGCGCTCACCTCCGCCGCTCACTCAGCGCGCCGAACAGGACGTTCTGCGCGGCCGCAGGCGCGCGCCCTTTTTGTTGGACCGCCGGCGTCCTCGCCGGCATCCGGTGCTTGACCTGCCGCTGCATGCACGTGTGGAACGACTGCGCCGGCGAGACGCCGGCGGTCCAACCGATCACGCAACAGGTTCAAATCCATCCGCCTTCGCCAGTCCTGGAAAAAGCCGCATCCATCCGGCCGACGCGATGACGGCGCCGACGCCGCCAATTGTCACCGCCAGCACCGGCCCGAAGATCCGCGCCATCAGGCCCGCTTCGAAATCGCCCAATTCGTTCGACGCCGAGATGAACACGAAGCTCACCGCCGCCACCCGCCCGCGCATCGCGTCCGGCGTGTTCAGCTGGATCAATGTCTGGCGCACGTAAACGGAAATCATATCGACGCCTCCGGCGACCGCGAGCGCCGCCGCCGTCAGCCACAAAGATTGCGATAGGCCGAACACAATGGTCGCCAAGCCGAACACGATGGTGGAACCGAACATCCATAAGCCCACCCGCCGCCGCAGCGGAGTCACCGCGAGCCAGAGCGCCACCGCCGCCGCGCCGACGCCCATCGCCGAACGCAGCACGCCAAGCTCGCCTGGCCCCGCATGCAGAATGTCGCGCGCAAACACCGGCAACAGCGCCACCGCGCCCGCCAAAAGGACGACCACGAGATCGAGCGAGATGGCGCCCAGCACGATCTTGTTGGCCCAAACATAGCGCAGGCCGTCCATGATCATGCCGATCGTGCGCGCATCTTTCACTGGCTCCTGCGCCGGCGGCTTCAGCATGAACATGAGCGCGGCCGAAATCAGCAACAGTGCGAACGCCGTGAAGTAAGGCACGGGCGCACCCAGTCCGTAGAGCAGCCCGCCAATCGCCGGCCCGATGATCAGCGAGGATTGAAACGCCAGCGACGACCAGGCGATGCCCTGCGGCAGCTCCGCGCGCGGCACCAGCATCGGCAACAGCGCGCTCGCCGCCGGCGGCATGAACGCATTGATGATCCCAGCGGTGGCCGCGGCGGCGAAGATCACTGGTATGATGATCGCCGGCGGCGCGTTTGCGACGACCGCGAGTCCGAGCATGATCGCCGCCTTGGCGATGATGCACGCTGTCAATATCAGCCGCCGATTATAGCGATCCGCCGCTTGGCCGCCGAAAAGCGACAGCACCAGAAGCGGCAGGAATTGCGCGAGGCCGACAAGCCCCAGCATGAACGCGCCCTCGGCGATCGATGCGCCTTCTGCGCGGGCGGCGTCGTACATTTGCCAGCCCATTGCAGTTGCTTGAATCTGCACCGCCATGGTCGCCAGCCAACGCCCCGCCCAGTATTGGGCGAACAGCCGGTGACGGAAAATGTCGAGGGACGGGATGCGGAGAGAGGCCAAGCGCGGGGACCATGCTCTCCGCAGCCGCGAGTCGCAACATTGTCACATCGGCTTGAAGCTGGCGGTCCGATGTTTCTTCATTTGACGCCCCGCCCGCGCCGCCCTAAGCGCTCGCGCCCAATGTCCCACACGCTCGCCGCCGAGAAACCTGAACACGCTGACGCCATCGAGCGCGTGCTCGACCGCGCGTTCGGCCCCGGCCGCTTCGCCAAAACCAGCGAGCGCGTGCGCGAACGCGGCGCAGCGCTCCAGCCCGCCCTCTCTCGCGTCGCGCTCGATGACGAGGGCGAGGTGATCGGCATCTGCCGCATCTGGCGTGTGGAAGCGGGCGCGCCGCTCTACTTTCTCGGCCCGCTCGCGGTCGATCCCGCCGCGCAAGCCGCCGGCCTCGGCCTTGTGCTGGTGCAGGATGCAGTCGCCGCCTGCCGCGCTGTCGGCGCTTCCGGCATCGCGCTTGTCGGCGCCGAACGCTTCTTCCGACCGGCCGGCTTCACCATCGTTCCCGCCGGCCGCGTCACGCTGCCCGGCCCCGTCGATCCCAACCGCTTGCTCTGGCAAGAACTCCGCCCCGGCGCTTTCGACAAAGTGCGCGGCGAACTGCGAGCGCCGCGGCGCTAAGCGCTCTCACGCCGCCAGCCCAGCATCAGCAGCGCAACGCCGATCACCGCCCACAGCCAGCCGGGTCCCAGCGGCGTCGCTCTCGCGGCGCGTACGACGTAAGCGCCGTTGCGCTCGATGCCGATCCAGTCGCCGCCACTGGCGCGCGCGCCGCGATCCACGCGCCGCACATCTGGCAAACGCCGCCCGTCCTCGCCGGTGAGCACGACGCTGCCGCCCGTCGCATTTTCGAACGGGCGCAGGATTTCAGGGTCCGCCGCCAGCGCCGCCGCTTCGCGCGGGTTGAGCGG
>JACMMP010000152.1 GCA_014378995.1 Hyphomonadaceae bacterium | reverse complement strand
GCCCCATGACGCCGCGCGGCGACCGCGTCGTGCGCGAACTCGGCGCGATCGGCGCTGGCGCAGCCTGTTGCGCCGACGGCGAGCGCGAGGAGGGCGAGTGTGCGCATGAGATGCTCCTGGTTCACGGGTTCGCCCGCGCCGCGCCGGGGCCTGTGACAACGGCGTCGATGGTGCGGTTGGACGATGTGTTGAGCAGGCGCACGCTTTGGCCGACGGCGCCGTCTTCGAGAGCGCGCGCACGCATGGTCAGCGACACGCCCGGCGCGTCGTAGCTCAGCGTCACGCTCTCGCCGCGCCGCACAGCAGCGTCCGCATTGCTGCGTCCGCCGCTAGAGGCCGGCACCGTCGCGCGCGCGCCGCCGGGGCGGACGACCTGCACGCTGTTGACGCCGGATGGCGGCGTGAAATCTAACCCCGCGGCCGAGGCGGCAGCGGCGAGCACGGGCATGGATATGCTCGTCATCTGCCCGGCCGGCGGGGAAGGAGCGATCGCGCGGCGGGCGATATCGGCGGGCGCGCCGTCGAAGACATCGCCCATCGTGATCGCGGGCCCATGCGCTTCGACGCGGGCGCGCAGCGTAACCGTATCGGCGTGCGCGATCGAAGCGGCGAAGAGAAGATAGGCGCAGGCGGCGAGGCAGAACCAGCGAAGCATGTTGTCAGCTCCCTCAGCGCATCTGTGTGGTGGATTGCAGCATCTCGTCGGCGGCCGTGATCACGCGCGCGTTCATCTCGTAGGCGCGCTGCGCCACGATCAGCGCGGAAATTTCCTCAACCGCATTGACGTTGGAGAGTTCGAGATAGCCCTGCATCAGCGTGCCAAGGCCAGGCGAGCCCGGCGTCGCCGTGTTGGCCGAGCCGGAAGCCGGTGTTTCCAAAAAGAGATTGTCGCCAATCGCCTCTAGGCCCGCCGCGTTGATGAAGCTCGCGATTTCGATTTGGCCGATCTGTTGCGGATCGGTTTGCCCGGCGAGCGTAACTTCGACGATGCCGTCGCGCGTGATCTGAATGGCGGTCGCTTCCTGCGGCACCGTGATCGAGGGCTCGAGCGCGTAGCCGTCGGCGGTAACCATCTGTCCGTCCGCGTTCACCGCCATATTGCCGGCGCGCGTGTAGGCGGTTTGCCCGGAGGGCATGGTGATCTGAAAGTAGCCGCGGCCGTTAATGGCGAGGTCGTACGGATTTTGCGTCGCGCCCAGGCCGCCTTGCTCCGTGACGCGCCCAACTGCATCGGCCCGAACGCCGACGCCGAGTTGAATGCCCAGCGGCAACACCGAACCGGACGCCGATGACGTCGAGCCGGGCCGCTCGATGTTTTGGTAAAGCATGTCCTGGAATTCGGCGCGCTGGCGTTTGTACGCCGTCGTGTTCATGTTCGCGATGTTGTGCGAAATGACGTCGACGTTCAGCTGCTGAGCCTGCATGCCGCTGGCGGCGATGTTGAGTGCGCGCATAGTGGGACGATCCTATTCTTTAGCGGCCCAGCCGCTCGATCGCGCGCTGACGCAATTCATCGGCGCCGGAAACGATCTTGGCCGCTGATTGGTAAGCCCGCGAAATTTCAATGAGACGGGTGAGTTCAAGGACGGGGCGAACGTTCGACCCTTCGAGCGCGCCTTGCAGCACGACGCCTTGAAACTCACCCGCCGCTTGTCCTTGCGCGTCCCAAAGGTTGTCCCCGACCTTTGCGAGCGCGCCCGGTGCGGCAAAGCTCGCCACACCGATGCGGCCGGCTTCGACACCGGCCACGCTAATAGCGCCGTCGCGTCCGATCGTCGGGGCTTCCCCCTGCGGATCGAGCACGATCGGCGCCCCCCCGGAGCTAAGTACGGCGCGGCCATCACTGGTCACGAGCCGTCCTTCCCCCGTTAAACTGAACGCGCCATCGCGCGTGTACATGGGCCGGCCCCCGAGGCCCTCGACCATGAAGAAGCCTTCGCCCTCGAGCGCGAGGTCGAGCGTATTGCCCGTCATCGCGATCGGGCCTTGCTCCATGTTGTGCATGATGCCGATGTCGCGGACGAAGCGGATTTCGCGCGGCTGGTCTTCGGCGTGCGCGTTGGTGCGGGCGGCTTCTTCGAGCAACATGCCGTCGGCCTTGAAGCCCGTGGTCGCGACGTTGGCGAGATTGTTGGCGGCGACATCCATGCGCCGTTGCAGCACACGTTGCGACTGCAGGCCGAGCATGAGCGCGTTATCCATCGCGATTAACCACGCAAGCGTCGTGCCACATGCTTAATCGCTTGCTTTTCAACGCGGGCGTTCCGCCGGCATGGTGAATGCGCCCGGCGCTTTCTGCCGCCGACGGCAAATTTTGCCGAGTGGCTACCAATCCTTAACCAGGACTTCCCCACCAAGGAGCCTGGTTTAAGCGTGGGCGATTCCATGTTCGGCAAAGGCAAGAAGAAGAAAGACGATGCGCCGGCTGAAGACGCCGAAGGCGCAGCGCCGCCCGATGAGGGCGCCGAGGGCGCTGAAGGCGAGGGCGCGCCGAAGAAGAAGATGTCGGGCAAGAAGCTCGTCCTCTTCATTATCCTGCCGGCCGTGCTCGTGCTCGGCGGCGGCGGCGCGGCGGCTTATCTGCTGCTCTTCCAGGGCGGCGCGGAGCAGCACGCCGAAGCTGGCGACGGTCACGGCAAGCAAAAGGGCGGCGGCCACGGCGCGGAAGCGCCCGGCGAAGCTTTTGCGGGTCCGAACGGAACCATGATCAGCCATGGCGAGGACGTCGTGTTCGTTGCGCTGCCGGAAATGCTTGTGAACATTACCGCCCCGGACGGACGCCCCGCGTTTTTGAAGTTGAAGCTCACGCTCGAAGCGCCCGACGACGCCACCGTCACCGCGATCACCGAGCACGTGCCGCGCATCAGCGATCAGTTCAACGGCTTCCTGCGCGAGATGCGCACAGATGATCTCGCCGGCTCCGCGGGCGCCTACCGGCTGCGGCTCGAATTGCTGCGGCGCGTCAACCTCACCATCGCGCCGATGCACATCAATGCCGTGCTGATCGAAGAAATGCTGGTGCAATAAATGAGCACCGATCCCGCCCAGGCGCCTGACGAGGAATGGACGGCCGACGCCGCCAATGACGGCGGCGTCGAAGGCCAAGCCGCCGAACGCATCCTCAACCAGGACGAGATCGACAGTCTGCTTGGCTTCGGCCTTGGCGATGACGATAGCGGCGGCAAGACGGGCGTGCGCGCCATCATCAATTCGACGCTCGTCTCTTACGAGCGTCTGCCGATGCTCGAAATCGTCTTCGACCGCCTCGTGCGGCTCATGACGACGAGCCTGCGTAACTTCACCTCCGATAACGTCGAGGTCAGTCTCGATCAGATCAGCTCGGTCCGTTTCGGCGATTATCTGAACTCCATCCCGCTGCCGGCGATCATCGCTGTCTTTCGCGCCGAGCAGCTCGACAATTTCGGCTTGGTCACGGTGGATTCTAGCCTCATCTATTCGGTTGTTGACGTGCTGCTGGGCGGGCGCCGCGGCGCAGCGGCAACGCGCATTGAGGGGCGGCCCTACACCACGATCGAACGCATGCTGGTCACGCGCATGATCGAAGTGGTGCTGCAGGACGCGCGCCAAGCCTTCGCGCCGTTGACCGATGTCGAGTTCAAGCTCGACCGTATCGAAACCAATCCGCGCTTCGCGGCCATCGCTCGCCCGCCGAACGCTGCGATCATCGTCAAGCTGCGCATCGATATGGAAGATCGCGGCGGCCGGCTCGAATTGCTGCTGCCGTACGCGACGCTCGAGCCGATCCGCAAAATGTTGCTGCAGCAATTCATGGGTGAGAAGTTCGGCCGCGACAATATCTGGGAAGGCCACCTCGCGAGTGAGCTCTGGGCCACGCAGCTTGAAGTGCGCGCCGTGCTCGATGAGCATAAGCAGCCGCTAAAGACAGTACTCAACCTCAAGGTCGGCGATACGCTCATGCTCGATGTCCCGCCAGATGCGCCGGTACGTCTGAAGTGCGGCGCAGTCGATCTGGTCGAAGGCAAGGTCGGCCGCATGGGCCATTCGCTGGCCGTGCGGGTCGAGCGTCCGATCGCGCCCGCAACCCAACAAGCTGTCATGAAACTAGGAGGCCGCTCATGAGCCCCATCACGCTCGCAATTGAAGTTGTACTCGCGCTGATGCTGGCGGCGTGCCTGTATTATTTCTGGCGCCTGGATAAGCGCCTCGCCGCGCTCCGCTCGGGGCAGGACGGCGTGCTGAAGGCGGCCGCCGACCTCGCGCAAGCGACGGCGCAGGCGGAAGCGGCGGTACGCACGCTGCGCGCAACCGCCACCGAAGCCGGACGCGATCTGCAGTCGCGCATCAACGATGCGCGCGCCACCGCCGATCGATTGGGGCTGGGCGCCGGCCGCATCCGCACCGGCGCAGATGCCGGCGCGCGTGGGCGCATCTGATGCAACTGGGCAAACTTTTCCTCTTCAAGCCGAAAGCTGCAAAGCCTGGCGGCGGTGTGCGCCTGATGCCTGCGGCGATGGCGACGGTCGCCGTCGTGCTGGGGCTGAAGGCGGTGGCGATGGCCGAAGTCGTCGCCGAAACCGCGACCGCCGATCACGCCGCTAGCGCCGCCACAACAACAGCGCCCCCGGCGAGCGCTCAGGCGCCCGCCAATCAGTGCGCGGCGCCGACGTTCGCCGAGCTTGCGGGTTTGAGCGCATCTGAAGTGCAAGTGCTGCAAGCGCTGCAGGCGCGCCGGCATGAACTCGAAACCCGCGGCGAAGTTTACGAAACGCAGGACGAGTTGATGCTCGCCGCCCAGCGCCGCCTCAATGAACGCCTCGCCGAATTGCGCCAGCTCGAGACCCACGTGAACGATCTGCTTGGCCAGCTCGATGAATCGCAAGAAGCGCGTCTGGCGAGCCTGGTCGATGTCTATCAGCGCATGCGCGCCAAGGACGCCGCCGCCGTGTTCGATGGCCTGGACGATGGTGTGCTGGTGCAGGTCGCAAGCCGCATGCGCCAGGCCAACCTCGCCGAAGTGATGGGCCGCATGAGCCCCGAGCGCGCCCGCGTGCTCACGCAATTGCTGGCCGACCGCGCCCGTCCGCCTACGAGCGGCGACGATCTGCTCACACGTTCCCGCGGGACCACGCCGCCTGCGCAAAGCGCCGGCCGCTAAACCCGCGCTTAACCCCGACGCAAGGAGATTAGGTCAGCGCCAGCCAGATGAAATCTCTGCGTTCTCCTTTGGCGATCGCGACCGCGGCTCTCATTGCAGCGCCGCAGGCGACCGGTCAGCCCATGCAACTCACGCCCCCGGCGGAGTCGCAGACGGCTGCGCCAGGCGCCGCGCCTGCGGAAATCGAGCCCGTTCTCATTCGCGGCGCGACCCCGCTGCCGCCCGACATGACGCTCGCGGCGGCACCAGAGTCTCCGCCTCCGCCTCCGTC
>JACMMP010000151.1 GCA_014378995.1 Hyphomonadaceae bacterium | reverse complement strand
CTTCTAAGGCGCGAGCTTGCCAAGAGGCGTCGTCAAGCTTGAAGCGGAATGTCGCGGCATGCTCGATCGCATTCGGCTCGCGACCATGCGCATCGACGTGTGTCCGCCAATCCGCAGCCAGGGTAGTGTCGCCGTGCAGAAAGAGCAGCCAGTCCTGCGTTGCTGCTTCGACGCCTGCGTGCATTTGGCGGCCGCGACCGCGCGCCGTCTCCACGATGCGTGCGCGGCTGGCGCCAGCCAGACGTAACGTCGCATCTCGGGAACCGCCGTCGGCGACAATGATCTCTTCTGCGGACTCTATTGACTGAAGTGTCGACGGCAGACCCGCCTCAGCGTTCAACGTCGGGATTATGATGGAAACGCCCATGACAACTACATGATCTGCCCGGTTCGGGCTTGGCAAGGGTGACGGATGCTGCAACCGCTGGCGCGGATGTAACTCTGCCGTGGTTTGGGCGTATCCAAGAGCGGGTGCGCTCGTGCCTCACGGGTACGGGGGGATGAAGCATGGCAAACACCGACCAAGCGCCGCCGACGCGGCGCGGCATCATGGGGCGACTCGCGCTGGTCGTGGTGCTTGCGCTCGCAATCTTCGCTGCCTGGCGGTTCGGAATCTTTGACTATCTCAACTTCGAAGCACTGCGCGCGCAACGCGAGGCGTTGTCCGCCTTCGTCACCGAGCATCTATTCCTCTCCTTCGCCGCCTTCATCGTCGTCTACGTTGTGGTGACGGCGCTGGCGTTTCCGGGAGCGTTCTGGGTCACGATCCTGGGCGGCTATTTGTTCGGACTTGTCGGCGGCGCGGTCGCGACCACCATCGGCGCGACTCTGGGCGCGACAGTATTGTTCGTGATCGCGCGTTACCTGTTGGCCGACACTTTGCGGGCACGCGCCGGTCCGTTCCTGAAGCGGCTTGAAGCCGGATTCAAGGATAACGCGATCAGCTATCTGTTGACGCTGCGGCTGGTTCCGGTGGTGCCGTTCTTCATCGCCAATGTAGCGCCCGCTTTTCTCGGCGCGCGTTTGATCACCTTCGTCTGGACGACTGCAATCGGCATTATCCCCGGCGTGATCGCCTATACCTGGATCGGCGCTGGACTTGGGGCTGCCTTCGACGCCGGCGAGGCGCCCGATATAGCCTCATTCGCGCGACAACTGGCGCCGGCGTTCATCGCGCTAGCACTACTCGCCATTGCTCCAGCGATTTATCGACATTTCAAACCCCCGAAGACCGCCACCTAGAAAACAACACTCCCATGGAAAACATCAAGGCGGATATCGCCATCATCGGGGCCGGCTCAGCCGGATTGGTCGCGGCCTCGGGCGCTGCACAGCTTGGCCAAAAGGTCGTTCTGTTCGAAGGCGGCAAAATGGGTGGCGATTGCCTGAACTATGGCTGCGTCCCTTCAAAATCGCTGATCGCCGCCGCGCGCGCCGCCGAGGGCGCGCGCTCTTCGGGGCCGCTTGGCGTCGATGCAGGGCCACCGCGCGCCGATTGGGCTCGCATCAGCGCCCATGTGCACGGCGTCATCAAGACGATCGCGCCAGTCGATAGCCAAGAGCGGTTCGAGGGCCTCGGCGTGCGGGTGGTGCGCGAACGCGCACGCTTTGCCGACGCACGCACTATCGTCTCCGACAGCGTCAGCGTGCGCGCACGCATCATGGTGATCGCCGCTGGTGCGCGCGCCGGCGCTCCTCCCATCCCCGGCCTAGGCGATGTCCCCTATCTCACCAACGAAACCATCTTCGAGATAGCTGCGCTGCCTGGCCACCTGTTGATCGTAGGCGCCGGCGCGATTGGTCTCGAACTAGGGCAAGCGTTTCGCCGCCTCGGCGCAGATGTGACGATAATCGAGGCGGGACAAATTCTAGGCGGCAGCGATGACGAAGCAGCCGCCGTGCTGCGCGCCAAGCTCACCAGCGAAGGCGTGACGCTGCGTGAAACGACCAAGATCGAACGCATCGAAGGCGCGGCGGGCGCCATCGTCGTCCACACCGCCGGCGACGGCGTGCGGCGCATCGAGGGCACCCACCTTCTCATCGCCGCCGGCCGCAAGCCCAACGTCGAGAATCTGGGCCTTGAGGCCGCCGGCGTTGCCTACGACAAACGCGGCGTGACGACGGACGCTTACCTGCGCACGTCGAATAAG
>JACMMP010000150.1 GCA_014378995.1 Hyphomonadaceae bacterium | reverse complement strand
TCCGGCGCGGCGAGCACGTCCGCGAGCCGCAGCAGGCGATCGCGCAAAGCGCCGCCGCGCAAACGAACGCGCGCGTGCTTGAAGGTGTGAAGCACGACGCCCGGCGTGCGGCGAAAGCCCTGCGGCGCGAACATGGGTCGCTGGGTGCGCCTATGGCTTGGCGCGCGCACTTGGCCGGCGGCGATCAGAAAGACGACGCGCTCGGTCCAGCGCTCATAGCGCGCGACGAAGCGTCGGAGCAGGCGGCTGCGCTGTGGCGCGCCGAGCAAAAGCGCAACGCTCACCAACCACATCAGCCACGCAGAAAGCGTCGCGGTGAACGCGGCGATCTCTGGCTGGCGGATGAGGGGCTGGTGAGGTTTCATGCGCCGAAGTTTACGGCGGTTGCAATGGGGTCGGATTGATCTTGGCGGAGGCGTTGACGCTGATCGGTTTTCTCCGGCGCACGCATGGATAGGCGCGCTTCTATCCGTCATCCTGGGGTGCGAGTAGCGCGAGCCCCGGGTGATGAGGTGCGGCGGCGTCGGCGGCTCAGGCGGCGTCCGAACGCACTTTGACATAGTCGCCCGGCGCGTCGCCCAGCACTTCTAGCTTGCCGTCCCCTGGCGTGCGGGCTGGCACATTGGCGCCGCTGCGCTCGCTCAACCATGCATCCCACTGAGGCCACCAGGAGCCGGGATGTTCGACCGAGAAGGCCTGCCAATCTTCCAGCGCGCCCTGCATGTTCGGGTTGGTCCAATACTGATACTTTTTCGCGTCGGGGTGGTTGATCACGCCGGCGATGTGGCCGGACCCAGCGATGATGTATTCGACCGGACCGCCGAACGCGCGGGCGCTGTTGTAGACGCTGGCGCAGGGGGCGATGTGGTCTTCCTTCGAGCTCTGCATGAAGATCGGGATTTTCACGTCCTTCAGCGAAAGCTTTTCGCCAAGCAGTTCGAGCTTGCCGGTGCTGAGCGCGTTGTCGCGATAGAATTTGCGCAGATAGAAGAGGTGGAGCGCCTTGGGCATGCGCGTCTGGTCGGCGTTCCAGAACAGCAGATCGAACGGCGGGGGCTGTTTGCCGATATAGTAATTGTCGACGACATAGTTCCAGACCAGGTCGTTCGAGCGCAGCGAGTTGAACGTGTCGGCCATCGTCTGCGCGTCGAGCACGCCGCCATGGTGATCCATCTTGTCTTCGAGGAACTTGATCCCCTGTTCGTCGGAGAAGACGAGGAGGTCGCCGGCGCTTTTGAAGTCGGCCTGTGAGGCAAAGAAGGTGGCGCTCTGAATGCGCTCGTCGCCCGTCTTGGCCATGTGCGCGAGCGTCGCCGCGAGCAGCGTGCCGCCGACGCAATAGCCGACCGTGTTCAGACGATCGACGCCTGCGCCTTGCTGGACGGCGTCGACTGCGGCGTAGATTCCTTCGCGCATGTAGTCTTCGAAGGTGACCTCCGCCATGTCCTCGCCGGGATTAACCCAGGAGACGAGGAAGACGGTGTGGCCCTGATCGCAGAGCCATTTGATCATCGAATTCTTGGGCTGGAGATCCAGAATGTAGAATTTGTTGATCCACGGCGGAAAGATCAGCAGCGGCGCCTCGTGCACTTGCTCTGTCGTCGCATTGTATTGCAGCAGTTCGAACACGCGGTTGCGGAAGACGACCTTGCCGGGCGTGGTGGCGACGTTCACGCCAACCTGGAAGGCGTCGAGATCGGTTTGCGAGATGGCGAGCATGCCGTCGCCGCGCTTTAGATCCTGCGCCAGATTGTCCATGCCTTTGACCAAGCTCTCCCCTTGCGACGAGAAGAGCGCGCGCAGCGCGGCCGGATTGGTCATCAGAAAATTCGACGGCGAGGCCGCATCGACCGCTTGCTTGATGTAGAAGGCGGCTTTGCGCTTGGTCGCTTCATCCACGCCTTCGGTCTTCTCGACCAGATCGGTGATGAAGTGCGAGGTCGCGAGATAGGATTCGCGCAGCAGCGAGAAAGCGGGGTTGGAGCGCCACTCGGGATCGCGGAAGCGTTTGTCGCGCACCGGGCCCTCGTCCGCGTGCTGGCCGGTGAGCATGTAGCCTGCGTGCTTCTGCCAAATCTCGGCGTAACGCTGCCAAAGCGTCGCGTGCGCTTCGCGCAGCGTGTCAGGCTGGTGCGCGAGATGGGACCAGACGTCGTTCAGGGCGCTCTGCATGCCGAGCGGGTCGGGCTGAAAGTGGGCGGCGTCCTTGGCTTGATCGATGAATGCTGTGGAGAACACCTGGTTTGCCCGGGTCATCGCCGAGGTCAGATTGGCCGAGAGCGCAGCGAGGCTATCGGCGGTTTGCGCCATCACCACCTCATTCAGCGGGGTCGGGATTTCGGCGGGCGCCTTGGCTGCGGGGGGCGGG
>JACMMP010000149.1 GCA_014378995.1 Hyphomonadaceae bacterium | reverse complement strand
CGTCGCGCAGGATGCCGCCGACGCCGGTCGCGGCGCCTTGGAATGGCTCGATGAAGCTCGGGTGGTTGTGGCTTTCCATCTTGAAGATGGCGGCAAGCCCCTCGCCGATATCGATGGCGCCGGCGTTCTCGCCGGGGCCGTAGATCACGTGCGGCGCCTTGGTAGGAAATTTCGCCAGATGCACGCGGGTGGATTTGTACGAGCAGTGCTCGCTCCACATCACCGAAAAGATGCCGAGTTCGGTGACGTTCGGCGTGCGGCCGAGCTTTTCCAGGACGAGCTCATATTCGTCGCGGGAGAGGCCGAATTCTTCGGCGAGCGCGAGTGTGCCTGGCGCGAGCGGGTCTAGGGACATGGGCGGGGATTAGCCTGTGTCGGTTTGGGGGGCAATTGGCCCTCGCGGCTCAGGTTGCAGGCTCCTTCATGGGGGCGAACGTGAGGGCAACTCGACAAGCCATACCCGGCGCTTTACTCGAAGAGAGCCCGAGGAGACCAACCATGGCTATGCGTGAAGTGCCGCTGTCAGACATTCAGACCCTTGTCGGCACGGAGATCGGCGTTTCCGACTGGCTGGAGATTACCCAGGACCGGGTCAATCGTTTCGCTGACGCGACGGGTGACCATCAATGGATCCACGTCGATATCGAGCGCGCCACCAAAGAGCTTGGGGGGCCGATTGCGCACGGCTATTTGGTGCTCTCGCTGATCCCTTTCTTGGCCAAGAACATCTTGGCCTATACGGGCGTCGGCCGCGGCATCAATTACGGGTCCAACAAAGTGCGCTTCACCAACACGGTGCCGGTTGGCTCGCGGGTGCGCTTGCGCATGACGATGCTGTCGTGCGAGCCGCGCGGCGCCGGCCTCCAGGTCACGAGCCAGTTCACTATCGAAGTCGAGAACGAAGAGCGGCCGGCGTGCGTGGCCGAAGTGGTTTCGCTGATTTACCCAGCCTGATGCTGACCTTCGTTGAAGCGATCTCGCTGGCGGGCGATCGCGCAAAGCAAAACGACGACGCATGTGGCGCCACCCGTACTTGGGGCTGGGTGATCGACGGCGCGACCGATCTGCACGAAACCCCGCTCACCAACTACGCGTCCGATGCAGCGTGGATCGCCACCTATCTCAGCGAACACTTGGCTGGCTCAGCTATTGCCTACGATATTTACGGCGCCAATGCGGACGATCTGCGCCACGAACTTAAAAGCGCCAGCGAAGCTCTACGGAAGGATTGGGCGGCCGACTCGCCAATTCCTTTCGAAAAGTGGCGTTCGCCGATCGCATCGGCTCTCGTGCTCTCGGAGTTTGAGGAACGCACGATCGAATTGATAGAACTGGGTGATTGCCGCTGCTTCATGCTTGACGCGGACGGCGCCGTGCACATCGCAGGTGGGCCGCAAGACGCGGCCGATGCCGAAACGCAACTCGCTTCCCTGCAGACGGACGCTCACAAGCCGCTATTGCAACGCGAGGTGACCGTCGCACACTTGCGCCAGATGCGTGCGTCATTGAACCGCGAAGGCGCGCACTGGACCTTCTGCCTCGACCCCGCCTGCGCTAAACACGCGAGAACGCACAGATTCCAGTTGAAACGGCCTGCGCACCTCTTGCTCATGACGGACGGCTTTTCGGCGCTGGTCGATCGCTATCACGCTTACGACGCCGCCGGCCTCGTCCGCACCGCACTGGCGATGGGGCTCCAGGAACTTGGCCGCGAACTCCGCGCCATCGAGGCCGCCGATTCCGGCGGGGCCAAGCACCCGCGCTTCAAAGCCAGCGACGACGCGACCGCGCTGCTCCTCCGGCTGACGTAAGCCGGTTGACCGGCGGGCCAGCTTCCCCGAACAAGGCGTCATGAATAGACGCCAAATCCTCCAAGCCAGCGCCGCTTTGCCCGCGCTCGCCCTCCTCCCCGCTTGCGCCACCCCGGATGCACCCATGACCGAAATCCCGCTGCCGCCCGTCGCCAGGATCGAACCCAAGACGATCGAACAGCTCGGACGCACGCGCGTGGATAATTACGCCTGGCTGAAGGACGACAATTGGCAAGCGGTAATGCGTGACCCGTCCGTGTTACGGCCGGACGTGCGCGCTTATCTGGATGAAGAGAACGCCTATCGTGAAGCGGTGATGGCGCCGACGGCCGCGCTGCAGGAGCGCATTTATCAGGAGATGCGCGGGCGCACGAAGGAAGACGATAGCTCCGTGCCGTCGCCGGATGGGCCGTGGGAATATTATCGCCGCTTCGAGACCGGCGCGCAGCATCCGATCCATGCGCGCAAGCCCCGCGGAACGGACGGCCCCGAGCAAATACTGATCAATGTCGATGAACAGGCGCGCGGCAAGACGTTCTACAAAGTGATCTCGGCGCAGCACTCGCCCGACCACGCGCTCTACGCTTACGCCGTCGATGAGCAAGGCTCGGAAATTTACACCGTGTACGTGAAGGATTTGGCGAGCGGCGAAACGCTTTCATCCGCGATCAGCAATTGCACCGGCGATTTCGCCTGGTCGCCAAATGCAGAGCTGATCTTCTGGACCTTCCGCGATGACAATGGCCGCCCGGCGAAAGTTTTTCGCCGCCCAGCGCGCGGCGGCGCAGACACGCTCGTCTACGACGAACCGGACGACGGATTCTTCTTGAGCGTCGGCCCGACCGAAAGCGACGCCTACATGCTGATCAGCGCCGGCAACGGCGCGCAGTCGGAATATTACACCATTCCGGCCAACGATTTGACCGCCGCGCCCACGCTCTTCCACGGCCGCGAAGCTGAATTGCTGTACACGCCGACGCACTGGAACGGACGCTGGTACGTGCACACCAACGCCGATGGCGCCGTCGATTTCAAGGTGATGACGTGCGAGCCGGGCCGCACCGGGCGGGCCAATTGGCGCGACTTTCTGCCTTATCAGGAAGGCCGCTACATCTTGGGGCTGGGCGCCACCAAGGATTATCTCGTGCGCATCGAGCGCGCGAACGCGCTGCCTAGCATCGTCATCCGCCATCGCGGCGGCGACGAGCATTCGATCGCGATCAATGAGCAGGCCTACAATCTCGAACTGGCCGGCGGCTACGAATTCGACACCACCAATGTGCGCTACATTTACGAGTCGCCGACAACGCCGCTAAAATGGTTCGATTACGACATGGCGGCGCGCACGCAGGTGCTGCGCAAGACGCAAGAGATTCCGTCAGGCCATGACCCGGAAGATTATGTCACCGGGCGTTTTTTCGCGACCGCAAGCGACGGCAAGCGCATCCCAATCACCATTCTGATGAAGCGCGGCACGCCGCTCAACGGCGCGGCGCCCCTCTATCTTTACGGCTACGGCTCATACGGCATCTCGATGGATGCGGATTTTTCGATCCGCCGCTTCAGCCTTGTCGATCGCGGCTGGATCTACGCAATCGCGCACGTGCGCGGCGGCTCGGAAATGGGCTTTGGCTGGTTCCAGGATGGCCGCCGCTTCACCAAGACCAACACGTTCACCGACTTCATCTCCGTCGCGGAAGAATTGATCGGCGCAGGCTACGGACGTCCGGGCAATATTGTGTGCGAAGGCCGCTCCGCCGGCGGGCTGCTGATGGGCGCGATCACCAACATGCGTCCGGATTTGTGGGCGGGCGTGATCGGCGGCGTGCCGTTCATCGATGTGCTGAACACGATGAGCGACACCTCGCTGCCGCTGACCCCGCCGGAATGGCCCGAATGGGGCAATCCGCTTGAGAGCGCGGAAGCCTACGATTACATCGCCTCCTATTGCCCCTACACCAACATCGACGCGAAGGCGTATCCGGCCGTGCTCTCCACTGGCGGCCTCACCGATCCGCGCGTCACCTATTGGGAGCCGGCGAAATGGGCGGCGAAACTTCGCCCGCACACGACCAGCGGCCGGCCGGTGCTGCTGAAGATGAACATGGGCGCGGGCCACGCCGGGAGCGCAGGGCGGTTCGAGTTCTTGCGCGAACTCGCGCATGACTACGCGTTTGCGATTAAGGCTGTCGGCGACGATGAGGCTGGCGGGGCGTTCTGAACGCGGCCACACCGCCTGCTTGAAACTAGTGCGGTAACCGTCATCCTGGGACGCACGCAGTGCGGGCCCAGGATCCAGGGGCGGCAAGCAAACGTCGTGTGCCCCTGGTTCCTGGGCTCTCGCGTACCGCGAGCCCCAGGATGACGGAGTTCGGCTTCGCGCGTTACGCGTTGCTAATCCCGAACCACCGCGCCCGGTGAATGTCTTCTAAATTGTTCTCGTAGCCGGTGATGTCCGGGTGGACGAGGTTTGTTGAGTTGATGAAGACGCTGGTGCAGATCGGCGCTTCGTCAAGCAACAGCTGCTCGGCTTGCAGCATGAGTTGCGCGCGGGCCTGATCGTCCCGCTCGAAATCCGATTGCACCACGAGCCCGTCGTACTGCGCGTTGTTGTAGCCTGGATAATTCTGCGAGCCGGTGCGGCTTTCGAACAGGTAAAGGAAGTTCTTGGCGTCGTTGAAATCGCCGATCCAGCCGCCGTCGCCGGCGTCGAAATTCTTGGCCCGCAGATTGGCGTAGTGAACTTGATTTTCAACGCCGCGCAGTTCCACCGTGACCCACGGCGCAATAGAGTTCCAATCGTTCTGCGCCACCACCGCGACGCGCGGATTGTCGCTCGTGTTGCGATGGGAGAACGCAAAGCGCAGCGGATTGTTAGGCCCGTAGCCCGCCGCGCGCAGCAGGCGCTCCGCTTCCTGCTTACGCTCCGCAACCGGCCGGCCCGCCCAATTGTACGTCGCGCTCGACGGATAATTGTAAACGCCCGGCGGCACGAATTTGTAGGCAGGCGTCTCGCCTGTTTTGTAGATTTGATTGGCCACGAAATCACGATCGTACGCCATGGCGATCGCCTGCCGGACACGCACATCGTCGAACGGCGGCTTGGTCATGTTGAACGAGAAATAGTTCACGGTGAGATATGTCGATACCCGCACGAAGCCCGGCAGATCGCGCCGCAGCACTTCGACCTGGTTTGATGGAAAGCGCGTCGCCCAGCCCGCCTCCCCGCTCAGCACTTTGCGCGCGGCCGCCTGCACGTCATTCTGCGGATAAAAATAGAGGTGTTCGAGTACGACGTTGTTGGCGTCGTAGAAGTTGGAGTTGCGTTCCAGATGGATGATGTAGTTCGACCACCAGCGGCGCAGAATGTAAGGGCCGTTGACGACGATGTTGTCCGGCTTGATCCAGTCCTCGCCGACCCGCACGTGCAGATGTTTGGGCACCGGATATGCCGTATAGTGTTTCAACAATTGCGGCAGATACGGCGCGGGGTGTTCGAGCTTGATCTCGAGCGTCAGATCGTCGAGCGCGGTGACGCCGAGCTGATCTATCGGCATGTCTTGCGTGTTCACCGCCTGCGCATTCTTGATCGGGTAAAGGATCGAGGCGTATTGCGAAAGCGTCTCCGGATTCATGATCCGGCGGAAGCCGAACTCAAAATCGTGCGCGTCGCACGGCTCGCCGTCTGACCACGTGGCGCGGCGAAGATAGAACGTCCAGGTCAGCAGATCTTCGCTGACTTCCCAGCGCTCGGCCATGCCCGGCACCGGCTCTGCACGTTCGTTCTCGGTCGTGAGGCCGACGAACATATTGCCGATGATGTTATTTTCCCACGAGCCGGTCGCCTTGTGCGGGTCGAGCGAAAGCGGCTCGCTGGAATTGGCGATGTCGAGCGACCTCTTGGCCTTGTCGAAGCCGACGATGCGCGCATTGGCGCAGCCCCCGAGCGAGGCGGCGACGCCAACGCCGCCGACGCCGGTTAAGAGGGATCGGCGGCTCGTCCAAAGGGCCATTGGCTGGGTCTCCGCGGGCCGGCGCCTAAACCGGCTGACAAATTCTCCCGCCAGAATAAGATGATCCGGCTTCCGTTGGGAGGGGACTTTATGCGCATCGTTATCGCCAGCCTGTGTTTTGTCGCATTCGCAGCCGGCTCAGCCGCCGCCCAGGATCGGGCCCCGGCCAGCCCGCCTGTGCTGGACCAGGTCTATGCCTGCGCCAACGTCGCCGACGAAACGCAGCGGCTGGCCTGTTACGACGGCGCCGTGGGGCGGCTGAGAGAAGCGCAGACCAGCGGTAATTTGGTCGCCGTCGATCGCCAGCAGGCCCAGGAAATCGAGCGCGAGGCGTTCGGTTTCTCGCTGCCAAGCCTGCCCCGCATCTTCGGCAACCGCGGCAATGAAGCCCCTGGGGCGGAAGTTTTGGAGATGGCGCTTGTGATCGACCGCGTGGTGTCGCGCCGCAACGGGCCCTCGACCTTCTACATGACGAATGGCCAAGCCTGGACCCAGATCGACAACGAGGTCGCGCGCAACGTGCGCGCCGGCGGCGAAGTCACCATCCGCCGCGCCGCGCTCGGCAGCTTCCTGATGTCGGTGCGAGCCGGCGGGCCGGCGCTTCGGGTGCGACGGAGCGAATAGATGAGTAAGGGCGTAGGCTCTCACCTACTGCCCTACTCACCTACTGCCCTATCTCTCCTTCGGATCGAGCGCGTCGCGCAGGCCGTCGCCGAGGAAGTTTAGTGCAAGCAGCGTGACGAGCATCGTCGCCGCGGGCGCGATCAGCATCCAGGGCGCTTGGATCATTTGGCGTGAGCCGTCGGAGATGAGGCGCCCGAGCGACGTCAGCGGCTCTTGCACGCCGAGGCCGATAAAGGAGAGGAAGCTCTCCGCCAAGATGATGACAGGGATGTTCAAAGTGGCGAACACCACGACAGGCCCCAGCACGTTCGGCACGATGTGGCGGAACACGATCTGCAGCGGCTTGGCGCCGGCGGCGCGTGCCGCTTCGACGAATTCCTTCTGGCGCAGCGAGATCGTTTGCCCGCGCACAATACGCGCCATGGTCAGCCATTCCACCGCGCCGATCGCTGCAAATATCCAGAGCAGCTTGATCACCGGATCAGGCGTGTTGATCACGGTCATCAACACAATCACGAAGAACACGAACGGAATGGCGTAAAGCACATCGACGATGCGCATCATCAAATCGTCGACCCAGCCGCCTAAAAAGCCGGCGACAGCGCCCCAGGTCACGCCGATGGTCAGCGCCACCAACGTCGCCGCCAGCCCCACGAGCAGTGAAATTCGTAAGCCGAAAATGAGCCGCGCCACCATGTCCCGGCCCTCGGTGTCGGTGCCGAGCAAATGCATATTCGCTGTCGTCGGCGCGATGCCGACGCTGTCGCGGAAGATCGCATCGACCGGATGCACCCACAGCATCGGCCCGAACGCCGCCACTAGCACCAACGTCGCCACCACATAGAGGCTCGTTACCGCGGCCGGATTGCGCATCAGGCGCCGGCGTGCATCTTCCCACAGCGAGCGGCCCTTGATCGCCTGCGGCGGCGGCGCGTCGTCCATCAGAATATCGCTCATGACGTGCGCGCCCTCGGGTCCAGCACGCGGTACATCAAATCCGCCGCGAGATTCAGAAGAATGATCAAGAACGAGTAGATTAGCACCACACCCATCACGAGCGTGTAGTCGCGCTGCTGCGCGGCGTAGACGAATTGCTTACCGATGCCCGGCAGCTGATAGACCGTCTCGATGACGAACGAACCGGCCATTACGCCGGCAAGCGCCGGCCCGGCGTACGAGACGATCGGCAGCAGCGCAATCGGCAGCGCGTGGCGCAGGATCACTTGCATTTCCGGCAGCCCCTTGGCGCGCGCAGTGCGGATCGCGTTAGAGCGCAGCGCTTCGATCATCGACGCGCGCATCAGCCGGGAGACGATGGCGACGAGAGGCAGCGCCAGCGTGACGATGGGCAAGATGAGATAGATCAGCCCGAATTCGTCGCGGTAGAGGCCCTGGCTCGGCAAGAGGCCCCACTCGACGCCGAAATAGAGCTGCATGATCGGCCCCACCACCAAGGGCGGCAAACATACGCCGGCGATCGCCAGCGCCATGACGGCGTAATCCTGCAGCTTGTTTTGCCTAAGCGCGGCCATCACGCCCAGCGCGCCGCCGATCAGCAGCGCCAGTGACATCGCCCCGAGCCCAAGCAGCGCGCTGGTGGGGGCGCCTTCGGCGATGATGTCGAGGACGTTTTTGTCCTTGTAGGTCATGGACGGGCCAAAATCGCCGCGCACGAGGCCACCGATATAGCGGACGAGCTGCTGCTCAACCGGCAAATCGAGACCGAATTTCTGCTTTAGCCGCTGTTCGATCTCAGGCTGCAACTGGCGCTCGGCCGTGAACGGGCCGCCAGGCGCCGCCTTCATCAGCAGGAAGGCCGCCGCGACGATCGCTAGCAGCGTCGGGATCGCAAACAACAGGCGCCGAACGGCAAGAGCGAGCATCCAAACGTCCTGGTTGCGCCGACCCGCCCGGCGAAGCGCGCGAAACCTTGCTTCTGAGACAGGCCATGTCAACGTGGCTGCGACATGACTGAGTTCCGCCGCGTCAGCCCGCACTTTGCCGTCGCCGGCCAGCTCGACCTCGCCGACATCTCCCGCGCCGCGGCCGAGGGCTACCGTACCCTGGTGATCAACCGGCCTGAGGGCGAAGAGCCTGGTCAGCCAGCCATGGCGGAAATTAAGGCCGCAGCGGAGGCGGCGGGCTTGGCCTTCCGAGCCATCCCCTTCTCCGGTCTACCCCCGCCGCCTAGCGCCGTTGCCGCTACGGCGGCGCTCTTGGAGGAGGCGGAAGCGCCTGTGCTGGCCTATTGCCGAACCGGCAAACGCTCAATAATGGCGTGGGCGATGGCGCAGGCTCTGACCGGGAACCAGCGGCCTGATGAAATCATCGCCTTGGCGGCCAAGGCGGGCTACGACCTACAGGGGGCGCGGGGGGCGCTCGATACGTTAGCGCCGAAGACCTGATTTAGGCCGCGATCAGCAGCCATACGATCTTCAGCATCACAATCAAGGACAGGGCGAGCAGCAAAGTGCGCACGCGATCCAATGCGAACATGCAGATTGCGAACACCGGTTCCATGCGGCGCTGCGCTGCAAGCGCCGGGCCGCAGGGCGTCTGAGCTGTGACGGACGCCACGCCCCGCATCTTCCAGACATCCGGCTCGGTCTGGCTGAAGGATTTCGAGTTCGGCTTGACCGGTCTGACCGTGCGCAAGACTGGCGCGCGCGTTCCTTATTCACCATCGGTGATCGCCCAGGTGACGGCCTGGTTTCGCTTCTTTTTTGCGGCGCAAGCGATCGAACCGCTGACGCCCCGATTTACGATTGCGTTTACGCCCGAGCGGGCGCGGCCTTGGTATCTGATCTGGGCGGTGGCGCGCGCCGCCGGCGCAAAGCTCGTTAAAGACGCGGCGACCGCCGACGTGGTGATGCACTTCGAGGACGCCACCTACAGCCCCAACGATCCGCCGACGAAGCTGAAGCCTGGCGTAAAATTGGTGAATTTCGCTTGCCGCGATGTTTCGAAAACGAACGTCTCTCGTGCGTGCGCCGCCGCGTTCGGCAATCGCCTCGCGATCGATCCAGTTACGCACGTTGGCCTCGCCGTCGAAAAATCTGAGATCAACGCGGCGCACGATGGGCGCATCGTCCAGTGCCCCACCCCGCCGATCCCCGGGCGCGTTTATCAGCGCGTGGTCGATAACCGGATGGCGAACAATCTGGACCTGGTCGAGGATTTGCGCACCTCCACCGTGGGCGGCAGACCCGTCGCGGTTTTTATAAAGCGCCGCCAAGTAACCAAGCGCTTCCTCAATACGAACACCGAGGTGACGCTCAGGGCGCCCGAAGATGTGTTCAGCCCCGAGGAGATCGAACAGATCGGCGCATTCACGCGCGAGATCGGCTTGGAATGGGGCGGCGTTGACGTGTTGCGGGATCGGACGGACGGCAAGCTCTACATCGTAGACGCGAATAAAACCGATATGGGTCCGCCCATCGCGCTCAACCTGGCCGACAAGATCAAAGCCACGCGGATGATGCGCGACGCTTTTCATGCGTTCGTGCGCGGCGTGAACTGAGACGACGCCCATGGCGGCCAAGATCCCCTTCGTCCGCGATATGGAATTTGAGTACGAGCAGGCCCAGCAGGTCAGCCCGCTGATCCGCCGACTCGTGGCCAATAATCCGGGCCCGTTCACATTCAGAGGCACCGGCGTTTACATTATCGGCCGCGGCGATGTGGCCATCATCGATCCCGGCCCCGATGACGCGGCGCATATCGAAGCATTGCTTCGCGCCGTCGAGGGCGAGCGCGTGACGCACATCTTCGTCACTCACCGCCACATGGATCACAGCCCCGCCGCTCATCCGCTGGCGGAGCGCACCGGCGCCAAGGTTTATTCGAGCACCATCGCGCCCAAGCCCAGCGATTGCGATGAAATCCGCCTCGAAGCCGGCGACGACCAACTCTTCACACCAGACATCGACGTCAAAGACCGCGACCGCTTCTCCGGCCCAGGCTGGACAATCGAGGCGGTGTTCACGCCCGGTCACACGACCAACCACATGGCCTACGCGCTCGTTGAAGAGAATGCGCTTTTCCCCGGCGACCACATCATGGGATGGTCCACCACCGTGATCGGCCCGCCCGATGGCGACATGAGCGATTATCTCGCCAGCCTCGAGAAGGTGCGCGACCGCGATTTCTCAACGCTCTGGCCGACGCATGGCCCACCCGTGCGCGAAGTGCGCCCGTTCGTGCAGGCGTTTATCGATCACAGGCTGGAGCGCGAGGCGCAAATTCTTGCGCAGATGCATGCCGGCAAGCATTCGATCAAGGACATGGTCAGCGTGATCTACGCTGACGTGGACAAGCGGCTGCATCCGGCCGCGTGCCATTCCGTGCTCGCGCACATGATCCGGCTCGTGCAACTGGGCAAAGTGATGTGCGATGGCCCGCCGTGCGTCGATAGCGAATACTGGCTGACGTAGATTTTTGCAGGCGCAGCGCGGAACGGGCGCGAGCGATGCGAGTTGTTTCCCTGCTGAACACAGAACGATAGCAATATCGGGAAGTAGGCGGCCATAGAGCGGCTTCGGGTTAAACCGAGGCCGCTCTTATTTTGCGCGCCTACTCCGCCGCCTGCGTCGTCGGCAGTTTGTAGTCCTTGAACGTTTCGCGCAGCGCCAGCTTGTTGATCTTGCCGGTGGCGCCGAGCGGAATTTTTTCCACGAACGCCACGTCATCCGGCATCCACCATTTGGCGATCTTGCCTTGCAGGAACGCGAGCATTTGCTCGCGCGTCGGCTGCGCGCCGGGCTTCGGCTCAATGATCAGCAGCGGGCGTTCATCCCACTTTGGATGCGCGACGCCGATCACGGCGGCGCAGGCGACGCCCTCTGCGCCGACAGCGATGTTTTCGATGTCGATCGAGCTGATCCATTCGCCGCCGGACTTGATCACGTCCTTGGCGCGGTCGGTTATTTGCATGATGCCGAGTTCATCGATGGTGGCGACGTCGCCGGTGTCGAAGAAGCCGCACGTCTCCAAGCATTCGCCGTTCGCGGTCTTCGCTCCTGCGTTTTTGAAATACGCGCGCGCCACGGCCGGGCCGCGCACCAAGAGCCGCCCAAACGCCTTGCCGTCATGCGGCTTCTCGGCGCCCTCGTCGTCAACGATCTTCATATCGACGGTGAAGAGCGAGCGGCCCTGCTTCAGCTTGGCCTTGATCTGGCTCTCGTGATCCATGCCGTGGTGCTCGGGCAGTAGTTTGCCGAGCGAGCCGATCGGACTCATCTCGGTCATGCCCCAAGCGTGGATGACCTCGACGCCGTAATCCTCCTCGAATGCGCGCAGCACCGCTTCCGGCACGGCAGAGCCGCCGATGGCGACGCGCTTCAGTGTGGTGGGCTTCAGTTTGTTTTCGCGCAGAAAGCCGAGCAATCCGAGCCACACTGTCGGCACCGCCGCAGTGAACGTGACCTTCTCGCCTTCCAGCAATTCAAAGACGCTCGCGCCATCGAGCTTGGCGCCCGGCATCACAAGCTTCGCGCCGCACATGGGCGCGACGAACGCGATCGCCCACGCATTGGCGTGAAACATCGGCACGATCGGCAACACCACGTCGCTGGCGCCGCAGCCGAACACGTCAGTCTGGTTCGCCGCCAAGGCGTGCAGCACGTTGGAGCGGTGCGAATAAAGCACGCCCTTGGGATCGCCTGTTGTGCCCGACGTGTAGCAGAGGCCGGCGGCGGTGTTCTCGTCGAAGCCGCCCCATTTGGCGTCTTGGGCATGGCCGTGGATGAAATCTTCGTACGCCTCGACCGGCAGCGACGTTTGCGGCAGGTGGTCGCGATCAGTCAAAGCGACGTAAAGTTTCACGGTCGTCAGCAGCGGGGCGATCTTCTCGACGATGGGCGTGAAGGTTGTGTCGAAGAAGAGGATCTTGTCCTCGGCGTGATTGATGATCCAAGCGATTTGCTCCGGGAAGAGCCGCGGGTTCACCGTGTGCAGGACAGCGCCCATGCCCATCGCCGCGTACCAAGCCTCAAGGTGGCGCTCGGTATTCCAAGCCAAAGTGGCGACGCGATCGCCAGGTTGGATGCCCCGCTCCTGCAGCGCGTTCGTCACCTGCTTGGCGCGCCGCCAGATGGTGGCGTAGGTGGTGCGCGAAATCGGCCCCTCGACGCTGCGGGTGACGACTTCCCGGCGCGGGAAATTGACCTTCGCGTGATCCAGGATCCTGTCGACCGTCAGCGGCCAATCCTGCATGAGCCCAAGCATGTGCGCCTCCCGATTATCTCGTTGCGGCGATTAAAGCGGGCTGGACCGGCACTGGCAAATGGCGTGTTAGGCCGCGGCCGCTACCAGTTCAGGGTCGGCATGGCGGATCGCGGGAAAAATCAGCTGCAAGCGCCCCTGCAGCGCCCGTGGATCGGATGAGTTGGAAGCGGGCCAAGTCACGCGGTGCACAACGCCAAAAGCGGCCGGCGCAGGCAGCGTCTCGTAGCTCGGCGAGGCCACGCACTGGCGCGTGGGCTCCGGCCATAAGGACGCCACCAGCGCCGCGCGCTGGTGCGAGATGGCCGCTCTGTCGAGAAACGCGGCGCCCGGGTCATCCATCGCGGGGACCAGCCGGCGCTGATGCGTGGGCGGCTTGGTTGGCGAGGCCCGCAGCGCGAGCGCGGTCATGGCAATGTCGAACCCGCGCATGCCGGCTCCCGCTGAGTCCAACGCACAGCGAGGTTCGAACCGCGTCGCTGAAGGAAAAGTTAAGGATAGAGGCGCGTCGTCGCCCAGGCGCCGTTGGCGCTGTCGCGAGAAAACACGAGGCGGTCGTGCAATCGGAACGGGCGATCGCGCCAGAATTCGATCGTCAGCGGAACGAGCCGGTAGCCGCGCCAATACGCAGGCCGCGGCACGTCGCCGAGGCCAAACTTCGCGGTGAACTCCGCGATCCTCTTTTCGAGCGCGAGACGATCCTCTAGCGGGCGCGATTGCTGACTGGCCCAGGCGCCAAGGCGCGCGCCGCGATCCCTGCTCTGAAAGTACTCGTCGGCCTCCACGTCCGAGGCGGGCCGGATCAGTCCCCTGACCCGCACCTGACGGCGCAGGCTTTTCCAATGAAACATGATCGCCGCCTGTGGATTGGCTTCGATTTGGCGGCCCTTGGCGCTCTCGCCATTGGTGTAAAAAACGAAGCCGTTGCGATCAAACCCCTTCAAGAGAACCATGCGAACGTCGGGGAAACCTGACGCGTCGGCGGTCGCCAGCGCCATGCCATTCGGATCGTTGGGCTCTTTCGCCTTGGCTTCCGCGAACCAGCGCTCGAACAGCGCGAACGGCTCGTTTTCGGCAAAGAGCGCCGCATCGCCCGCCGGCGGATCGCCCGCCGGATCATATTTCGGTGACGGAGGGATAAGGTCGTCGCCAGTCACGGGGTTTCTCCACAGGCGACGATCCTAGCACGCGCGGCCGCCGCACACGCTAGCGCCCTCGCCCCGATCATAAGTTGGTGAGCGCCGGCCTTGTCGGGGGAAAAACTGGAACGTGGCGCGGCGGCAACGCTTTAGGCAAGGCTGACGCCGGCATCTGAGGAAAGCGTCAGCGGCATCCCATATCGTACTTAAGAGACGCGCTAACATGATGAGCGGAAGAGCATGATCGTTTACAATCTGCATGGAGAACGCGTTGCGGAAGTGGGCGAGCGCGGCGCGCCGCTCGACAGCGAACGCGATGCGGTGGAGCTGATTGCCGAAGCGATCAGTTCGGACGCTCGCTTTGTCGCCATCCCAGCCGAACGGCTGAGCCAGGACTTTTTCCGTCTGAGCACCAAGAAGGCCGGCGAGTTCATCCAGAAGTTCGTGAACTATCGCCTGCGCCTCGCGATTCTCGGCGACATCTCAACGCACGTGCAATCGTCCGAGCCGCTCGCCGCCTTCGTGGCCGAGTCCAACCGGGGCAAATCGATATGGTTCGTCCGCGACAGCCACGAACTCCACGCCCGCTTGGCGCCGCCGGCGCTTGCATCTGCGGATTGAAGCGCGTTGCCCGTCCGTGGCCGTTGTGTCACTGACGAACACGCATGTCGCACAACACGTTCGGCCATCTTTTCCGCGTCACCACCTGGGGCGAAAGCCACGGGCCGGGGCTTGGCTGCGTGATCGACGGCTGCCCGCCCGGCGTGGCGCTGACGGTTGCGGACATCCAATTCTGGCTGAACAGGCGTAGGCCCGGCTCAAGCCGCTTCGTCACCCAGCGGCGCGAAATGGACGAGGTGAAAATCCTCTCCGGCGTGTTCGAGGACGATCGCACGGGCGGCCCCCTTACGACGGGCGCGCCGATTTCGCTCATGATCGAGAACACCGATCAGCGCGAAAAAGACTACGACGACATTCGCGATCTTTATCGCCCCGGTCACGCCGATTACACGTACGACGCCAAATATGGCTTGCGCGATTATCGCGGCGGCGGCCGCTCGTCCGCGCGCGAAACCGCAGCCCGCGTCGCCGCCGGTGCGGTGGCGCGCAAGATTCTGGGTGACCAGGTACAGATCCGCGCCGCCTTGGTGCAGATCGGCGCGGTAGCCATTGACCGCGCGCGCTGGGATTGGGGCGAAGTCGAGAACAATCCGTTCTGGTGCCCGGACGCGCAATTGGCGCAAGCTTGGAAACAATTGCTTGACGATACCCGCAAGGACGGCAACTCCCTGGGCGCGATCGTCGAAGTGGAAGCAATCGGCGCGCCCGCCGGCGGGGGCGCGCCAGTCTATGGCAAGCTCGACGCGGAACTTGCCGCGGCGCTGATGAGCATCAACGCGGTGAAAGGAGTCGAGATTGGCGCGGGCTTTGCCGCCGCGGCGCTTACCGGTGCTGAAAACGCAGATGAAATGCGCGCCGGCACTGACGGCAAGCCGGTGTTCCTCACCATCGCCGCCGGCGGCGTGCTTGGCGGGATTTCCACGGGTCAGCCCATCGTGGCGCGGTTTGCGGTGAAGCCGACCTCGTCCATCCTGACGCCGCGGCGGACGATCACAAAGCAGGGCCAGAACGCCGAAATCAGCACCAAGGGCCGCCACGATCCCTGCGTCGGCATCCGCGCCGCGCCGGTCGGCGAAGCCATGATGGCGTGTGTACTGGCCGACGCGATGCTGCGCCACCGCGGACAAAACGGGCGCTAACCTTGTCAAATTGACATTGGCGTACGCCGCAAACACGCGTAAATCGGTAGCTGTCGGGATATAAGCTGTTTGTTCCGGGGGCCGTATGTTGAGCCGACTCGCAGTTCCGCTTCGTCTGGCGCGACAGGTCAGCGGCGTCATCCGTGGCAGCTGGCGGCGCGCTGTTCAGCAAGAGCGCATCCTCGCCACCGCCGTGTTCGCGCTGATCGCGGCAACTGCCATGACCGGGCTCGACTATGTTGTCACCGGCGGCGCGCCGGATTGGAACGCTGGCGGCGAGGCCTTCGCAGAAGACGTGCGCGTGCGCCCGAGCGCTTTCGAAGCTGCTGTCCCCGCAAAGATCGATGTCCCTGAACCGATCATTGAAGCGCGCCTTGATCGCGGGGATCACAGCTTCACCATTGAGGAATTGCTTGGTGGGCCGCTGCTAGCGGCGGCCGATGCGGTAGCCGCGCCGGAACTCGCTGCGGCGACCGCTATCGCAGACTTTGCGCCGGCGTGGGGTAAACCGGCAGCAGCCAATCCTTTGTGATCATGCGGGCCGTAGCTTAGCCGGAACAGGGGCGCGCGCCTTTGGTTGTCTGGCACTATGTTTGGTAAAACCCTCCCCCTGAACGAAAAAGTCCGCGCCGCAGGCGCATTTGGCGGCATCGCACTCGCGAGCGTGGTCGCGCTGGATTTGTTGGTCACTACCGGTCTCCAGATCGATCCACCTTCGAGCGTGCCCAATTCCATCGAGCCTGACCCGACGTTCGTCGAAGTCACGGATGGTGGCTGGCGCTCGGACTACAGCTACAAAGCCGTGTCGTGGGCAGAGCCGATCGCGATTGACGATCCGGCTTATCAGCCGGCTCAGATCGAACGGCTCGCCGGCGCGCCTGATGGCCGCGATCCATCCTACAGCACCGCGCATTACGAGGTGCCAAGCGAGGACGATCTCTACCGCGAGATCGCAGCATTGTATGCCGAGCAGGATGCGCGCGCCGCTGAGGCGCGGGATATCTCAGCCGCGGAAGCTGAGGCGCAGCTCTACGAAGAACTCAGCACTGTCAACGGTAGTGAGCGAGGATTTTGAATACTCAAGCGTAGAGCCGGTGACGGACGATTCCGAATGGGCGCCTTCCGAGGACATCGAAGAAACTAGCGCTTACGAAAACGAGTGATTTTGGTGAGGAACGCCAACTCGGTTTCCTCGACCGCAAGCCCGACTTCACCGAATAAGGCCGTGAAATCCTCGGCCAGGTACGAACTGAAGTATGGTTCGTGAAAGCCGACCGGGAAGTATTCGAGCATCCTATCCAGGTCGGGCGCGTCGCTGGTTTGGATTGAATCGGCAAACACGAAAACGCCGCCGGGCTTCAAAACTCTTGCGATCTCGCGGGCTGCATCTCGGCGCACGCGAGGCGGCAGTTCATGGAAAAGATAGACGCATGTCACAGCGTCGAAGGCGCCGTCGTCGAACGGCGCTTGCTCCACAGCGCCGTTGACGATCTCGACTTGCGGCCATGCCGATAGCCGCTCGCGCGCTTCAGCGCAGTAAGCAGGTGAAAGATCAAGCCCCGTTGCGGGAATACGCGGAAAAGCGTCGAGCACCTGGCGCAAAAAGCGGCCATTGCCGCTGGCGACGTCAA
This sequence comes from Hyphomonadaceae bacterium, assembly GCA_014378995.1. GTDB lineage: Bacteria > Pseudomonadota > Alphaproteobacteria > Caulobacterales > Aquidulcibacteraceae > Vitreimonas. The sequence continues at coordinate 5,015 of JACMMP010000149.1, read as the reverse complement.
GCAATGCTACGCGCCGCTGATCCTTGCCTTTCAACGCTGCCGCCAGTGAGCCAAGCGCGATGCGCCGCATCACATCGGCTGCGCCGCCGAACAAAATCTCGACCTGTGTATCGTAGAGTCTCGCGCTGTCCTGGCTTAGCCATCCGCCGGTTTGGTAATGGAAGTTCTGCAAATAATAAGTCGGGAAACTGCCGTCGCCCTTCGCCTGTTCGCGCACTTCAACACCGTCGCGCTCCATACGTCGCTGATCGACGCTTGGAAGATCCCGAAAGAAACTGGCCGAGTTTCGCAACGCTGCGATCGCGCGTGTCAGCCGCACGTCGTTCGGCGCCGGGTAAAGCCCAGCTTCGATGTTGACACGATCTTTCGCAAACAGTTCGAGGAACGCGGCGCGGATGCGCTTGGCGTCACCTTCCGGCGATTTCGGTTCGAACTTCGGTTCGCCAGGAGGATTGAACGGCCCCGAAATGCGCCGCGCCAACATGTATTGGCTCATATACCAGGCCACGCGTGCGCCCTGCGCAGCGGCGTAACGGGCGCGGCCGAGATCACGCTTTAGGCTCATGCGCTCAATCTACCCGACTTTCCAGCAACGTCGAGGAGACCGTTTGGCGCGGCGCTCAGCTGGTTAAGGTGCAGTCTTCGGCTGGCCCGGGGGCAACCTTACTGCGCGGTCGGCGTTCAGAGATTTGTCGTTGGATAAGGAGCAAGACATGCGTGGTATGGATGTAGCGGGCGTTGTGCTCATCGCGGTTATGATGCTTGGACCGTTGGCTCTGGCGCCGGCGTATGGCCCGTACGTTGAACCCGGTACGGCGTCGAACGTCGATGAAGCAACAACGCCGCTTGAAGAGGGCTCGACGCCAGATGAGGCATCGGCCCCGACTGATGATGCCGTCCCAGGCTGATCTCTCGGAGTTAGCCAGTCGTCCGTTTTTTTCTGCGATACTTCGCGGGCGGCTTTTGCAGAGGCTCCGGCCAGCGCATGATGCGCTTGATCAAACCTGCCATCTTTAGCCGGCCCTCGGGGCGCGTCATGTTTCGAACAGAAGCCTTGGCGATGTGCACTGTGTTTGGATCACCCGAGACGAGAGGGTGCCACCAAAACAGGTCTTTCCCCTCGCTCACCAGCCGGTAGGCGCAGGTTCGCGGCAGCCAGTCGAGCTTCGGCACGTTTTTCGGGGTGAGCTTCACGCAATCGGGCACGTATTGCTTACGGTTAGCGTAGTCGCTGCAGCCGCATGTTTTGGTGTCAAACAGCTTGCACGACACATCAGTCAGATAGAGCACGCCCGTGTCGGCATCCTCAATGCTGATCACGCAGCACTTACTGCAGCGATCGCAAAGCGCCTCCCACTCGCGCTCGTTCATTTCCGTGAGCGTCTTGCGGCGCCAATAGCCATCTTCCAGCGGCGCGGAATCGGCGCCCGCGTCGCGTTTTCGGCGCGAGTGGCGATAGTCGAGCAGCGTTGTCTTGCTCATCTTTCCATCGCCCCAACGACTTCCACATGCGGACTCCATCGGAACTGATCGACGGGCGTGATCCGCGTCAAGGTGAAGCCGTACTCGACCAGCACCTTCACGTCGCGTGCGAACGAAGCTGGATCGCAGGAGACGTAAGCCAATTTGCGCACGGGCGCACGCGCGATCTGCTCGGCCTGCAGGCGCGCCCCCGAGCGCGGCGGATCGATCACGGCGCCGTCGAACTTCTTCATTTCAAGGCTGGAGATGGGCGTGCGCAGCAGATCGCGCCGCAGCGTAGTGATTTCCTTCAGCGCACCGCCCGCCCCATCCGCGGCCTTCTTCAGCGCCGCCAGCATCTCGGCGTCGGACTCGGCCGCCGTGACTTCGGCCTGCTCAGCGATGCGCAGGGCGAAGGTGCCGATCCCCGAGAACAGATCAATGACGCGGGTGGAGCCCTGCAAAGCATCGAGCGTGAGGCGCGCAAGCGTTTCCTCGCCGAGCGCTGTCGGTTGCAAAAAAGCGCCAGGCGGAGGCGCCACCATCGCCTTGCCCATTCGCAGCATCGGCTTGGCGCGCTCGACGATGGGCTCGCCGTCGATCGAGAGCCGCGCCAAGTTCAACTGCGTCGCCATTGCGCTCAACGCTTCGAGCGCGGCGCGATGCAGCAAGTCCACGCGTCCCGCGCCCTTGATCGCGACGTCGATGCCGGTGTCGGTCAGCAGGCAATGCATGGTGATCTCGCCGCGCGCGGGCAGCGCCATCTCTGCGAGCGGGCCAAGGCGAAGCGCCAACGCTTCGAGCGGCGCCGCCAACGCAGGGCATTGCGCGATTGGCGTAAGGCGCGCGCCGCCGCGCTCGATGAAGCCGATGCGCACCTGTCCGTTTTGCCGCGCGGCATGGAACGCCGCGCGTCGGCGGCCCTGGCCCCAAGCTGGGATCGTCGGCTCGACCACGGCGCCGCCGAGCCCGCGCTTGCTCAGCGCATCGATAACCTGTTCGCGCTTCCACTCGAGGTAGGGCGCTTCCTGCCAATGCTGTAGCTGACAGCCGCCGCAACGGCTGAAGTGGCGGCAGGCCGGCGCTTGACGCTCTGCGCTCGGCTCCAGCACCTCGACAAGTTCGGCTCTGCCGCCGGAGACGCGCGCGCGCACGCGCTCGCCCGGCAACGCGTATGGCGCGTAAATCAAACCCTCGGCGCCCTCGGCGGTTGAATCGCCGCGCGCGCCCATGGCCGTGACCATGAGTTCGCGCTCCTCCGGCGCGGCCGTGGGCGGCGCTTTTAGCGCCTGGCGCGCCTGTTTGGGGCGCCCCCGGGAGAGGCGATTCATACGCTTCATGTGCCGTTCAGACTGATTTTGCTTATCTCATGCCTGAAAGACAGGAGCGCATCATGAGAGGTCAAGTTTTCCTCGCCGCCACGGCCATGGCGACCGCCCTCGTAGCGGCGCAGCCGGCTTCGGCGCAGCAATACCGCACCTACCACGACGCGCACGTGGCCAACCAGCAGCAATGCCAGACCTCGCGCAGCAATCGCACTGTTGGCGGCGCTGTGGTTGGCGGCATCGTCGGCGCCCTGCTCGGCCGTGAAGTGGCCGACCGCGGCGTTCGCGGCGAAGGCGCGCTTCTAGGCGCCGTGGTCGGCGCGACCGCCGGCGGCGCGATTGGCCGCAACACCGCCCAATGCGACCAAGTCCCGCAAGGCGATTACGACCCCTATTACGGCGAAGCCCAGTATCCCGACTACGGCGACGACGATCTCTACGGCGGCCCGCATGAGGACGACGGCTATTATCGCGGCGACGACCGCTACGGCCAAGAGTGCCGCATGGGCGAAATCGTAACGCGCGACCGTCGCGGCCGCGAGTATCGCGAAGACGCCTGGATGTGCCGCGGTTCGGACGGCGTCTGGCGCCCCGAATAAGTTTTCCAAGTACTGCGAACGCAAAGCAGAACTCGCCCCGGTGGAAACACCGGGGCGATTTTTTTAGCGCCGCGCGTGCAGCAGCAATTCGAGATTGCCGTCGCCGCCGCGGATAGGTGAGTCGATGACGGCGACAAATTGGAAACCTGCGACGCCAGCGAGCGCGGCGATGGCTTGATCCGCCGCCGCGCGCGCCGTCATTTCATCGAGCACGCCGCCTTTGCCAGGGCCGGCCTCAAACTGCGGTTTGATCAATGCAACGAGTTCAGCCCGCGTCGCCGCCAGTGAGAGCGGCACGGCCAACGCCTTCCCAGCGCCGATGAAACTCACGTCGCAGACGATCAAGCTCGGCGCGTCGGGGATGTGCTCACGCGTGAGCGTACGCGCATCTGTTTGCTCCAGGCTCACCAGGCGCGCATCGCCGCGTAGTTTCGCGTGCAATTGACGGCTGCCGACATCGACGGCGTAAACTTTCGCCGCATCGCGCGCGAGCAGCACGTCGGTGAACCCACCCGTCGATGCGCCGACATCAAGACACACCCGCCCGCGCGGATCGACGCCGAAGGCCTCCAGCGCCGCCGCCAATTTGACGCCCCCGCGCGACACCCAGGGATGGGGAGGCGTAACGTCAAGCGCCGCGTCCTCCTTGATCAGGTCGGACGGCTTTCCCACGCGCACGCCGTCCGCCATCACGCCGCCCGCTTCGATCGCGGCGCGCGCCTTCGCACGGCTTTCCGCAAGGCCGCGAGCGACAAGCAACATATCGGCGCGCAATCGTGCCATGCGCGAGCGTCTGGCGCGGACCTGCCGCAGAGGCAAGCATTTCCGCTTGCCGCAAGGCGGCGCGCGGGCAAGTCTCGCCCGCAATTGAACGGGTTGGGGAGAACCTAATGACCATGCCTTCGCGCCGCGCCATGCTCGCGGTCACCGCCACTGCGGCTGCGCTCGCCGCATGCCAAACCGCGCCGGCCGCGCATACCGACGCAGCTTCATCCGACGCTTTGGGCGATCTGGACGCCACCGGCGTCGCCGCGCGCATCCGCTCCGGCAAAATCACGGCGCACGACGTGCTCGAAGCCGCCATCGCCCGCAGCGCGCGTGTGAATGGCCAGCTCAATTTCATCGCGTCGCCGCTGCACGAGTACGGCCGCGCCCGCGCCGCAACACGCCTGGGCGGCCCGTTCGCCGGCGTGCCGACTTTGATCAAAGATCTGATGCCGATGGTCGGCCAGCCGACCATGTACGGCAGCCGCGCCTTCGCCCGCTTCGTGCCGCAAGAGCAGCCCCCCTACATGGACGCGCTGCTCGCCGCGGGTCTCGTGCCGTTCGGCAAATCCACGACGCCGGAGTTCGGCCTCACCGCTACGACCGAAACGCTCCTCGGCGGCGATACGCGCAACCCGTGGGACGTGACACGCTCCAGCGGCGGCTCCTCCGGCGGCGCGGCCGTAGCGGTGGCGGCGCGCGTTGTGCCGATCGCGCATGCGAGCGATGGCGGCGGCTCAATCCGCATTCCTGCGTCGTGCAATGGCCTGTTCGGCTTGAAGCCGTCGCGCGGACGGAGCGTGCTGGGCGGGCGTCCGGACAACGGCGTCGATATTTCCGTGAATGGCTGCGTCAGCCGCAGCGT
>JACMMP010000148.1 GCA_014378995.1 Hyphomonadaceae bacterium | reverse complement strand
GGAGCGCGTCGGCCATTCGAGTGAGTCTGTCATTTGAACCGAGCTCAGGAGCTGCAGCCACCCGTTTGGTTAGCGCTCATTAGGCAGGCCCTTGCAGTGAAGCGTAAACTCGCTTCGTGTTAGCAAGATGCCGCGAAGGGGCGGCCATGCGTTGGATTGAGAGTCGCGCTTATTCCGGCCCGGATCGGCGCGAGCGAAAAGTCTTCTGCCGTTGGTTCGAGCGGCGCAAAAAAGATCAATCCATGGAGTTGCCCGCAGTGCAGGTCATGCTGCGTCAGCTCCATCTGCGAGTCCTCGATGTTGAGACTGCACGAGAACAGCTCGCGCAGTTCGACCGCCGACTGGAAGTTGCAGCAGATTTGTTGCAGCGCGCTGGTGAAGCTGAAGCGGTGACGCATCTTGCTGTCGTCAGGCAGAAGCTCAGGGAAAGCGGAAAAAAAGGAGGTCTTAAGGGGGCAGACGCGACGGAGGTGCAGGAACGCACTGCTGCGGCGCTGTGCGCGTTGAAAGCTATCGGTTAGACGACCGATCTTGCGTTAGCGCAGGGTGAGCCGACGTCCCCGCACACCAGTACGGCCACCTTCGGCGACGGTGTGCCGTTCAGTGAGACGGGGCGCGCCAACCTCGAGTTTAACCACTGAGCCAAATTTGCGCAAAAGCGCAAAAGCGAAAATGCGAAAATAGGAGCGTGGTATCCCTGCAAGTTGCTATTGCGGCGGCAGATCCGGTTGAGCGATCACGGGGCAGTTGATGATGGCTTTGGTCGGGCGCAGCCCGGCGACATACGGATTTGTCGGCCCCGGCGGGTTGATCATTGCGCTTGTGACGTGGCCCTCGCGCACAAGGCTCTCCAGGTCTGGTATCGAGGTGATGCGTCGCACACGCCCCGCCGAAACCGCTTGCGGCGTCCACATGCTCACGTGCGCGTCCCACAGCGGGCTATAATTGTTGCGCTCGGAAGGGTCGTTGTTCGACGGCGGGATCGGGAAGACGTTGATCGGATCGATGCCGCCATTGTGGAGCGACGTCGAAAAACCCTGATCTTCGCCGGATCCCATGACGGTCTTACCGTTGAGCACGGGCGAGAAGCCGAGAAGGGACGAACCGTCGTCGGCCATCGACATACCGAAGCCGCCCACTGCTTCTAGTCGCGGCGTGAAAACGCCTTTCTCCAACACCGCCGGGAGGTCGGCCGACACGTCGGTCACCAGGTGATAATAGTATTGCTTGCCGTCATGGAAGCCGTCGAGCAGCGACATCGTCACCGTGCGCTGTTGCATGTCGAGCGACTTGGCGCGGTCGTGGCGGCCCGACGCATTGGCGACCATTTGCACGTTCAGCACGATTCCGCTCGGCAGCACGGCCATCGAGGACCATTCTGCATCGCCTACCGCGCCCGGCCGGAAGGAAGCGGGCGGGAAATAGGTTGGGGCGGGTCCAGGCGCAACTTGGTATTCCGGCGCGAAATCGACATCGCCGCGAAACCGAAGCATCCCATCTTGAAGAGTGACGCTCTGCGCACCCGCCGTTGCTGCGGCGTTGCGCATCTTCGGCGCGAAATTGACGCCCATCGCTTCGGCGACGGCGGCGTCCGATGCTTCGGTGATAATATAATGGGACGGCGTTCCTTGCGGGGAGACGCCTTCGAACAGCGGCAAGGTTGCAGTCGCGGCCCGGTACGTGAAGTCCACAGCCAGCGCGCTCTTGAGGAACACATTGTCGCGTGCGGAAAAGTTCACGCCCGAAGCGGGTGTGTATGCCGCGCGGCCGGATTGTTGAGCCAGTTTCGCAAGCAGCGCCTGCGCCTCCGCCATCGCGGCGGAGTCGCCATCAGCCGTCGTGCCAGGTGCGGATCGGGAGTTCATCGGTCCGCACGCGCTCGCGGCTGCGGTGCTCAGCAAAAGGGTCATGACAACACGGCGGTCCATTATTGCGACTCCATCACGTGCCGCCAACGATGGTGTGGCTTCACTCGAACGCTGCAACGGACGCGCTGGTCTTCCGTTCCTGGCAATCCTTGCAAGCGATAAGATCACAGCAAGATAAGGCAAATCGGCGCAAGAAAAGCAAAACACTCGCGTGTTGGGCACACCCCTCGCGGATCGGACGCGCAAGCGCCCACTGTTCTTCTTACTTGGCTTGTCCCACTCTGCATCCGACGAGCGCTTCAACATGAAAATCATCGGATACGGGCAATGGCCCGGGCTGGTCGCGCTCAGCGTCACCGATGCATTCCGATACCCAGCGACATGGAGGTTTATAGCGGTGGGGCTGGGCGAGATCGTCATCCCACTTCAGATGATGCGCTTGTGCAGGAGGATGTAGGCCGCGCAACGATGCGTCGGACGACATGATCTACGCCAAGCTGGCCGCCCGTGACGCAACGCTGAGTATATGGCGATCGTTGGCGTGCCGCTCGATGCTTCGGGCAGAGTTTGGACCGACCTGATGCGCCGCGCCTAAGCGAGGCTCTCGGCGTATGCGCTGAGCCGATCTCGGTCGGCGATCACCCGGGGCAGTTGTGCGTCTATGAAAGCACGGGTCTCATCGGTGAGCGCGACATTATCTTTGGCTTCGTTCATCTGATCCACCAGATAATTTTCCCCGCGCAACGCCTCTTGCACGGCAACCTTGGTGTCGTCGTCGCCCAACATGCGCGCATCCATGAACATACGATGGGCTGTTCCCAACGCTTGACCGCTCTCGGCGGGATCGCCGCCCAAGCGGGCGACGCGTGCTTGAAACAGGTTGGTCATTGATTGGCGCGCATCCGACAATCCGCTGAGCTGTCGCGCATAGGTTTCGTCCTGGGCCTGCTCGGCGGCCGCACCATAAAGTGCACTCGCGTCAATAAGGATACGGGTCAGGCCCTGAAGCGCTGCAACATCAGCTTCGCTGCGCGCTGGCGCGGAGGACCTGGCTTCAATCGCCGCGGTATTGTCATTGACGGGATGGGCGCTGCAGGCCGCGAGCAGGGCCACGCCAGCAACGAGAAAACGTTTCATGCGCTGAACTCACTCATTGGAACACGCCAGGCCAACGTAAGTCGCGCCCGCGCAGTTCCGGCGCCCAGGCCCGATGACGCCATGGGTTTGCGCAAATTGCCTGTGTAACGAGTCCAAGAATTGCGGCGTATCTAGCAGGGCGGAGGGATTGCAGGACGTCGCATTGAAGAATTCCAGCCCCGATCGCCAATCGCCCAATGCGTGGGGCGAAACCTTTGACGCACCGCCTGTTGTCACGTCGCGCGGATCGGCGCTCACCAAAACGGCGCTGCATCGGTGGACCGGCACCGGCGCGGTCATGATCCAGCCGCCGCTCGATCATCATTATCTTGTATTACATTTGGGCGGTGAAAAGCGCGTGTTGCGCCGCGGCGAAGGCGCTTCCTATACGAGCGACGTGCCAGATCGGTCCATCACCTTGGTTCCGGCGGGCTCGGCGTATCGTTGGCGAACGGAAGGGCCAATTGATTTCGCGCATTTCTACTTCAGTCCAGCGGTGCTCGATCAGATCATTATCGAGGACTTTGACCGCGAACCGCGGGCAGCGACGCTGGCAAGTCCGATCGGCGATATCGACCCGTTATTGCAAGCGCTCTATGGGGCGATGCTCGATGAGGTGGCCGCGCCCGCGCACGCTGGCTCACTCTATCTGGACGCAATGAGCCGTGCGCTGTTGGTGCGCGTGGTCCACTTGCATGGCGAGCTCACACTTCGTCGATGCGCGGTTCCTTACGCGATCGCGCCGCATAAAATGCGCGCGACGCTCGACTACATCGCCGCAGGTCTGGCCGATGACATCGATATCGCGGCGCTGGCGCGCGTGGCGGGTTTAAGTGTTTTTCATTTCAGCCGCGCGTTCAAGCGCGAAAATGGACGCTCGCCTTATGCGTTTGTGCTGGATGAGCGTATCAAGCGGGCCAAGTTTTTGCTGGCCACCACGCGGCTGCCGCTCGCCGATATTGCTCGACAATGCGGCTTCAACAGCGCCTCACAATTCGCCACCTCCTTTCGCCGGCACGCGGGAATTGCACCCAGTTGTTATCGGCGCTCGTGCTGACGGGTTTGCGCTTTCGAGCCCGACTTTGGTATTCTTGCTCATTCCAGCGCCCGACGAGGGACGAGACGGAACAGTGCGCCGCAGCGGAGACTTGGCGATCAGGGCGCGATTTTCTCAAGCCCTGGTTGATGCGCCGTGCACGACGCGTCGGAGATTAGGGAATGAACATGCGCTTGTCTCATTATCGAATGCCTTTAGGCGCCCTGCTGCTTGCGGCCTCTGTCGGCGCTTGCGCCAATATGGAGCCCGGCATGAATTCGGGCATGAACTCTGGCATGGCCAACGGCGCCTCAAACATGCCGGCCATGGACCACATGACGCCAACCCAGGCGAGCGTCACCTCGATGATCGCGCGATGGCCGGAAGCATCCCGGACGGCCGCCGCCGACATGATGCAAAAATATGGCCCGCCACAAGAAGCCACGGCGACGATGCTGATGTGGCGCAACAACGGTCCGTGGGCCTGGACCCGCATCGACAATGTGGAAACGGAGCATCTGTTTCCTGCGCGCCACCCCGACGTCATGGAGCAGGCGATCAGCTACCGCGTGCCGCCGGCTATGTTCGACGAACTCGCAGCTTACGACGGCAGCGTCCATGTGCGCCGCACGCAAGGCTGGTTGTCAGCGCGCTGCGACAAGGAAGGGGCCAATTTCTTGGCGCTCAACCTCGCGCACGATATTGTTGAAAATGGCCGCTCCGTGGAAGATGCGCGGCGCTATTATGCCCGCGCTATCCAGACCTTCACGTCCACGGGTCGGATGGACCCCTACATGCAGCGTCTGACCTTTACACCACCACGCGGAGATCAGGGCGATCACGATATGATGGCGCCTCCCGCGAGTTAACCCCAACGCTCCGCCCCCGAGGATTGCTCGCGGGGCGGAGACCTTGTGGAACGCGCTCTACACACACGGCATTGGCTGCGCGCCACAGAACATTAATCGCAGTTCGGCGTTGACCATTCAGAGGAGACACCCATGCAGACCGATGCCCATGCGCTTGCGCCGATCGCTTCAATCCTGGTTGACCAGGTAAGGCTCTACAACAAGGCCGCTGAACTGTCGGACGACACCCAAGCCGCATCCGCCATACGCGGCGTCGAACAGGAGCGCCGTCAGTTGCTCGGAGAGGTGGAGCAGGAACTGACGAGCTTAGGCGTCACAAAGGATACCCATGGAACCTTCCTCGGCGCTGGCCACAAGGCGTTCCTGCAAGCCCGCGCCGCGCTGGGTAATGACAGCAAGTCGGCGGTCGAAGAAGTTGAACGTGGCGAAGACTATTTGCGCGATGAAATTCGCAAACGCGTGGCCGACGCGGACACCGCGCCGCGCGCCAAGGCATTCTTGACGGCCGTATTGCCTCGGATCAAACCCGGACACGACACCATGTCAGCGCTCAAGAAGCAGTATAACTCCTGAGATCTCCTGACCCTTGAGAAGGCAAGCTCCGGGTCGAGGGAGCGTGAAGATTATCGAATGCGTCGCGCCGTAACGTGCGTGCAAGCGCTTGGTGCCGCTCGACGTTCGCAATCAAGAACTGGTTTGAACGCGCTCCGCCGTCGCCGCAATTGCCGCGATGCTGGGATGGCGTTTGCGACGGGTCAAGCCTTTGTCTCGTGCAGCGGCTCGAACCCGCCGAAAATCATTCTGCGCATGTCGAAAGGCATCTCCGCAGGGTTCATGCGCGGGTCAGAACGCATCTTCATGCTGGCCGCATCTGCGGTCGCCTTGTCCGGCCAGACCATCCACGAAAACACGACGGTCTCATCCGCCGTTGCCATGACCGCCTTCTTGAAATCGGTCGTCGCGCCGTCTGGCACGTCTACGCCCCATGCGTCCATTGTCGATAGCGCGCCGTTCTCCCGGAATATCGCGGAGATCAACTTTATTGCGTTGAGATAAGCTTCTTTGTCGGTTGTCTTGACCGGGATCACTGCACCTTGGACGTAGGTCATTTTCATGCTCCTTGCGGGTTGTCGCTTGCGTAGCACGATCCGCTCTTAGTCGCGCCGATTCATTAAACCGACTGACCGCTGTCGGCGATGGCGCGCCGTAGCATGCGCAGCATGACCAACGGCAAGAGTTGAGCGGCTAAGCCGGTCGTGAAAAAATGGCGATCGGCCTGGTGTGGCCCAATTGTGCCGTTGAGGCTTGCGCTAGTGAGCGTCTGGCATCGGCCGGAAACGCGACGCCCGGCGCTTTTCCGCTTTTGGGAAGTGTTTTCAACGGATCTCGGCCAGAATGAAACGGATAATCCGCTCTTTGACCGTCGGTCTTTGCTGGAGTTGTTGGTAAAAACACGCTTGCGCCGTGCGAGCAACGACGGGCTGGAAAACACCTCGAATTTTGTGGGAAGCGGTGCCAATCGCGACGCCGCCTCCCACGTCATTCCTGGCTACGGCCGCTTACGAAACACAAGCTTGTCGAGGCCATCGTCGTAGAAGTCGCGTACGCGAGCCTCTTCATCGTAACCCGCCTTCTTGTAGAGCGACCATGCTGGTGCGAACATCGTGTCGCTCGCCGTTTCGATGATCGCAAGACGTGAGCCGGAGTTTCGAACCGCTTCCTCGAAATGATCGAGCAAAGCTTGGCCGACCCCCTTCTTACGCCCGTCGGGCAGTACGCCGATAAAGAGCAAGTTCATTACACCCTGCGCCATGACCTCCGGCGTGAAGTAGGCGGCGCCGATAATGGGCAACGCCTCGTCCGCGCCTTCGGTCGCAACGATCAACGTGAATGGCGTGTCTTCGTCGCGTTCGACCGCGCTCAAATGCGTGGTCATGCCAGACATGAAGCTCCCCAGTTCATCGCCGAGAAACATCTGGGTGCCTTCAGCGATCTTCCTGAGGCCGGGAAGGTCTTTAGTTCGTGCGTGTCTAATCAATGTTCTAGCTCCACGCCGTCATGCTTCGAGGCGACGGCGACTTTAATCATGAGGTGAGAGCCGAACGACTTGCGGCAACGGCGCAAGCACTGTCCGGAGCATAGCTGACGAATACGCGAACTCCTTCACCCGCCAAATGACGAGCGTTGTTGGTTTCCGCGATCTGGGCTGTCCGTCAGGACCAGCCCTCTCGTGCAATCGTAAGCATCAAGGCTCCGTGGCGGCCAATGTGGCCACCGCGAGATCAGCTAACTCAGTGCATGGTGGCTGAGAAGCCGAAAATTTCACGAGAACGGAGGCCACAGCTCGCTCAGCGGTTAGATGTGTCGGATTGCTCTACAAAGCCGACATTGCCACAAGGGGCGCTCGGCGGTCGTCTTCGGTGATGGCGCGCCCAATTGACGGGCGGGGCGCCAGTGACTTGATTTGAGCGCACCGGCCATTCGATGAAAATGCGGGATGGTGCGGTGCTGGCCCTCTGCGGACATTCGCGCTCCGTTCAATCCACGTCGTTCAAGGCCCAGTCATACGCATAGCCAGAAATCGTGGTCGCACCAGCGAGGCGGGCGCGGAGCTCGGGCGACGCATAGCGCTGCACATGCGCCAAGACGCCGGCTGCGTTGCCGCCAAAGTCCGCCGCGAACCATTGATAGATGTTCGACCCGCGGACACGTCCCTGCGCATCGACCGACACGCCGCGCGGATGGTTCACGTAGGCGCGTGCGGCCTCGGTCAGATCTGCATCCAACGTTTCAGCTCTCCAAGCGCGCGCCCTGAGATTGGGGCAGCCAATTGAGGCGCAATTGATTGCGTAATGAATGCGTGGCTCATTGAATTCAGGGCGTAGGATTGAATTTTCGATCTGATCTAAGGTGAGGCGACGACCTTCAACCGTGACGCGCTGCGTGCGCCATGGGCCGATCAAGCCGCGCGGATCCAGCGTACGGCTGCGGATATCGCGGATGGAGCGCACGGGATAGTTCTCGAGGATGATTTGCAGCGTGACGGCGTTGTAGAGATTAATCCAATGGGCCAGCCGCTCGTCACGTGTCATGTCCGATGGGCGGTCCCGTTCGAGTGACGCCACATAGGCATTGAGCGCATTGACGTCGTCGGCGTCTCCCGCCCATGCCGTATAACGAACTCGATTGATCCCATCGGGCGAGGCGAACACATAGCGCGTCAGAAGTCGGTCATAGGTGGCCGTATCCGCCGCCTGCGCCGCGAGCGGTGAAGCGAGCAAGCCGAGCGCGAGGGTTGCAGCGCCGAACAGTTTACGAGCAAGCATTCTGGCGCTCCTATTTTCCCTTGTTCGCATACGCGCCAGCGCGTTGATTAGTTTCATCTAGGCCGACAAAAGCACACTTGACCCGACAGACCGCGGGCGATCAGCTGCGCTGCTATTGTAAAGTTAAGAGTGCACGATGGAAGCCATCTATTGGGTATTGACGTGGGCGTGCCACCGGCGCTGCCCGCATTGCTACGATGATCGCTTTCGGCCGTATGTACGCGACG
>JACMMP010000147.1 GCA_014378995.1 Hyphomonadaceae bacterium | reverse complement strand
CGCCACGGAAACCGGCGTCACGCCCGCGAAGGCCGTCGAGCGGCTGCGCGTTGACGCGGCGCGCGCGGCGTTGGCGCAAGGCGGCGCCATTCAGGAGATCGCGCGGCGCACCGGCTTTGGCGATCCTGAACGCATGCGCCGCGCCTTCATCCGCCTCTACGGCGCTCCCCCTGCCGCTCTGCGGCGTACGCTGCGTCCGGCTTGACGGCGCAGCCGGTTCGGCGGACCACATTCCGATGGCAAACGCGAACCAGAAGACCATTTTCGTGACCGGCGCCGGTTCCGGAATCGGACGCGCTACCGCGCAGATTTTCGCCGAGCGCGGCTGGTTCGTCGGCCTCTCCGACATCAATCCGCAGGGCTTGGAAGAAACCGCGGCGATGTTGCCCGACGGCCAGCGCATTTCCGTTGCGCTCGACACCCGCGACCGCGCCGCCTGGGCGCGCGCGATCGAAACCTTCGGCCAGGCCACTGGCCGGCGCATGGATGTGCTGTTCAACAATGCCGGCGTCGGCCGCGGCGGCTGGCTCGAAGAAATGACGGATGAGGATATCGACCTCGCGCTCGACGTGAATCTAAAGGGCGTGATCAATGGCTGCATCGCGGCATTGCCGCTGCTCAAGGAAGTCCAAGGCCGCATCGTCAACGTCGCGTCCGTCGCCGGCGTGTTCGGGGCACCGAAAATGGCGGTCTATTGCGCCACCAAGTTCGGCGTACGCGGCCTGACCGAAGCGCTCGACGTTGAATATTCGCGCTTCGGCGTGCGCGTCGTCAGCTTGATGCCGTGGTTTGTCGACACCGCGATCCTCGACGGCCACACCTCAGACTCGAACCGCAATGTTCGCGATCAGCTGGTCGAAAACAAAACGCCGATCTATCCCGTCCGCATGGCGGCGGAACGCGCCTGGGACGCAGCGCACGGCAAGGACGTCCACTACATGGTCGGCAAAGAAGCAGAACGCGCGCGTTTCGCCGCGCGCTTCTTCCCCAACGCCATGCGCAATTCGATCAAGAAGACGCTAGTGGACGATTGAGCGACTAAGTCGCGACTTCCTCGCCCGTGGCGCTCACGTCTTCCACGCGCACAGGCGCGGTGGTGACGGTTTCGCCATTCATCGAGGGCGTCGCCGCAGCGTTCACGTCGATCGTCTCTTCGAGGCCCGGCTCGGCGCCTTCCGGGATCAGCGCGTCGGTGGCGTTGCGGCGCGAGCCGCGGGCGCCGCGGCGACGGTCCAGCGCTTCCTGATAAACGGCGCGCTCGGCGCCGCGCGGGAAGCGATAGAAGACGTGGCTGCCGACATTGGTGGTTTCCACCAAGCCCGAGTTCCAGATCGGGTTCACAGCGTGCGTGTGATAGTGCGTGGCGCCGCCCGTGAGCGGACGGGTGTACCCCGACATCACCGCCGTCGCGACGCGCTGAGCGCGGTCCCAGGCGCGGCCGCGCGGGCGATGGTTCAGCGAACCGTCGCAGGTGAAGGTGAACTGGCAGCCGGTGACGCGGTGCGAGCCCTGATAGACGACGCCGCAAATCGTGTTCGGGTAAGCGCGCGAGCGCACCCGGTTCATGATCACTTCGGCGACGGCCACCTGCCCGCGTTGGCTTTCGCCGCGGGCCTCATGGTAAATCGCTTGGCTGAGGCAGGCGTGCTGGCGCGGATCCACCGCCGGCTCGGCTTCCTCATTTTGCGCCGGCGGCGCCGTCGGCCCGCGCAGCACAGCTTGCACCATCATCGCGCGCGCATCGGCGCTCTCGAACAACGAGGCGTTTCCGCGGGCGCGTAAACCATCATCGGTGCGGAAAGCGGTCAGTTCGACACGCGCGTTCGGTTCTGAGGCAGCGAGCTGCTGCTGCAGTTCCGCTTGGAAAGCAGTAGACGTGGCCGCCCATTCAGCGCCTTCGCGCTGTTCGGCGGCGCGATGCGATATCAGCGGCATCGCGACCGCAGCGGCCGCGAGACACATGATCGTCGCTGCGCCCTGGCGCACGGCCAGAGGGTTCTTGTCGATCTCCACCATCGCTTGGGTCCGAATCTCACCCGCAAGAATAGTCAGTCGACGCCAGAACAACGTTAAATGCATTAAGCCCCGCTTAAAGGCGTGCAGTTTTGGGACAGATGAGCGCCAAATAAACCGCAGCAGCAGATTCCATTTCGCCTTGGCAATAACAGCCGACGCGACTTGCGGGGGATACAGGACGGGAACCGCGGGCGCGATTGACTTTTTGTTCATAGTCTCGACTTCGCTGCTACGGACCTGAATTCTCTGGTCCATCGCGGCGCCTCCGCCACAGGCCGAAGCCCCGAACTGGGCATAGCCATGCGCGAAACGTGCCGATTCACCCGTTTGGAGAGTTTTCACCTCGTCCGGCTGCAACAGCTCATCATCCAATTGACGCCACGGCGCCTGCGGGACCGTGACGCGCCCGAACGCCGCCGCGCACGCCGTGTGGCGATCGATCAGCCCATTAATCTTCGAACGAGCGGCGGCGCGACGCGCCCAAGGCCGCGCACTCGTCGTGCAATCAGCAAACGCCACGGCTTCAACCCTAAGACCGCGGCCCGGCCCCGTTCGCTAGCCAGCCGCTCCATCTCGCAAGCAGCCAGAGGGGCCGCAGGCAGGCGAACGGAACAGGCGGTAAAGCCCGCCCGCTCGCCCTCTGTTCCGGGCGGTCTTCACGAATTTTTCGCAATATTGCCGATTAGGCGCCACGTTTCGCCAGTGCCGCTTGCGCCGCCGCCAGGCGCGCGATGGGCACCCGGAACGGTGAACACGAGACGTAATCGAGGCCCATGCTCTCACAAAAGGCCACCGAGTCCGGGTCGCCGCCATGCTCACCGCAAATGCCAAGCTTAAGCGCCGGCGCGGTCGCGAGGCCGCGTTCGGCGGCGAGCCTGATCAACTCGCCGACGCCTTCTGCATCGATCGTCACGAACGGATCGCGCGCGAGCATGCCCTTATCGACATACGTCCCCAAGAACTTGCCAGCGTCATCGCGCGAGAGCCCCATTGTCGTTTGCGTCAGATCATTGGTGCCGAACGAGAAGAAGTCCGCCGCGTGCGCGAGGTCGCCCGCCAACAGCGCCGCGCGCGGCAGCTCGATCATGGCGCCAAAGAGATATTCGATTGTGCGCCCGCGCTTGGCGAAAACTTCCGCTGCAATCGCATCGACCCGCCCGCGCAGCGTCTCCAGCTCTTTGCGCGTGATCACGAACGGGATCATGATTTCCGGGATCGGCGCATCGCCCTTCTCGGCGACATCGCACGCCGCTTCGAACACAGCGCGCGCCTGCATGTCGTAGATTTCAGGATAGACGATCGCGAGCCGGCAGCCGCGGAAGCCCAGCATCGGATTGCTCTCGGCCAGCTCCTTCGATCGCGCCAGCAGCGCCTTCGCATCGAGCCCGGTCGCCTTGGCGACATCGGCGCAATCTTCTTCGGTGTGCGGCAGAAATTCATGCAGCGGCGGATCGAGGAAACGGATCGTCACCGGCCGCGCGCCCATGGCCCGGAAAATGCCGACAAAATCTTCGCGCTGGTGCGGAAAGAGTTTGTCGAGCGCCGCAACGCGCGCGTCCTCCTTCTCCGCCAGGATCATCTCGCGCACGGCGGCGATGCGCTCGGCGTCGAAGAACATGTGCTCGGTGCGGCAAAGACCGATGCCTTCAGCGCCGAACTTCACCGCTTGCGCGGCGTCCGCCGGCGTTTCCGCGTTGGCGCGCACCTTCATGCGCCGGCCCTTATCGGCCCAGCCCATCAACGTGCCGAAATCACCGGTCAGCTCCGGCTGCATCATATCAGCGGCGCCGTTCAGCACTTCACCGGCCGAGCCATCCACCGTGATAATCTGCCCTGCTTTGATGACGCGCCCAGCGGCGCGGAATTCGCCGGCTTTCATGTCGATGCGGATATCGCCCGCGCCCGACACGCACGGCCGCCCCATTCCGCGCGCCACGACAGCGGCGTGGCTGGTCATGCCGCCGCGCGCGGTGACGATCGCTTTCGATGCGTGCATGCCGTGAATGTCTTCGGGGCTGGTTTCTTCGCGGACCAAAATCACAGCTTCGCCGGTGGCGGCGCGTTCTTGTGCTTCTTCGGAGTCGAACACGACGATGCCCACCGCCGCGCCCGGCGAGGCCGGCAGGCCCCTACAGATCAGATCGCGCTTGTAATGCTCTGCGATGGTGGGGTGCAGCAATTGATCGAGCGCCGCGGGATCGACGCGCAGCACCGCTTCGTCCTGCGTGATGAGCCCTTCGTTCGCCATATCGACCGCGATCTTCAACGCCGCCTTGCCAGTGCGTTTGCCGTTGCGCGTCTGCAGCATGTAGAGCCGTCCCTGCTCGACCGTGAACTCCAGATCCTGCATGTCGCGATAATGCGCCTCGAGCTTTTGATAGACGGCGACCAGTTCAGCGAACACGATCGGCATCGCCTCTTCCAGCGACTCCCCCGGCTCCTTCATCTCCAGCCGCGACGCTTTGGTGAGCGCCTTCGGCGTGCGGATGCCGGCGACAACATCCTCGCCTTGCGCGTTGATCAGGAACTCGCCGTAGAATTTCTTGTCGCCGGTCGAAGGATCGCGCGTGAACGCAACGCCGGTGGCCGACGTGTCGCCCATATTTCCGAACACCATGGCTTGGACGTTGACGGCAGTGCCCCAGCTTTCGGGGATGTTGTTGTGCTTGCGGTAGAAGATCGCGCGATCGTTCATCCAGCTTGAGAACACCGCGCCGATCGCGCCCCAGAGCTGCTGCTTTGGATCGGCCGGGAACGGCTCGCCGAGCTCGCGCTCCACCGCGCGCTTGAATTGCGCGACGACGCTTTTCCAATCGTCGGCCGTCAATTCCGTATCGGAGCGATAATCGTTGGTGTCTTTGTGCGTGCCGAGAATTTCTTCGAACACGCCGTGCTCAAGCTCCAGCACCACGTCGGAATACATCTGAATGAAACGGCGATAGCTATCGTAAGCAAAGCGCGCATCGCCGGAGAGCTTGGCGAGACCTTCGACGGTTTCGTCGTTCAGACCAAGGTTCAGCACCGTATCCATCATGCCCGGCATCGACGCGCGCGCACCGGAGCGCACGGAGACGAGTAATGGATTTGCAGGATCGCCGAAGCTCTTGCCGGTTTTCTTCTCAAGCGCCGCCAGCGCGGCGTCGACTTGGACCGCAAGCTCAGCGGGATAATTGCGCTTATTATCGTAATACGCGTTGCAAACTTCCGTCGTCAGCGTGAAGCCCGGCGGCACCGGCAAATCGAGCCGCGCCATCTCGGCCAAGTTCGCGCCCTTGCCGCCAAGCAACGCCTTCAGCGAAGCATCGCCCCCGCTCTCACCGCCGCCAAACCCGTACACCCACTGCTTTGTCATCGTCTTCCTCTTTGCTCGCGCGCCGGCGAGAGAGTTCAGCCCTCGATCTTCGAGAAGTCCGCCACCGCGGACAGCGCTTCCCGGAAGCGCGAGAGCAGCAGAAGCCTGTTGCGCCGGATCTCAGCCTCCGGCGCATTGACCAACACCTTATCGAAAAACCCATCGACCGGCGCGCGCAAGCCCGCGAGCGCCTTCATCGCGGCGGCGAACTCTTCTTTCTCCACCGCAGCACGCGCGGCAGGCAGCGCTTTTTCGAGCGCCTCGTGCAGCGCCTTCTCAGCCGGCTCGGCGAGCAGCTTCGCATCGACTTGGCCTTGAGCCTCCTCGGCGCTCCACTTCCCCTTCTTCTCCTCCAAGCTGAGAATATTCGCCGCGCGCTTATAGCCGGCGAGAAGATTGGCGCCGTCCTCAGTTCTCAATAACGCATCGAGCGCTTCAACGCGCGCGACGATGCGAACGAGGTCGTCATCGCCAAGCGCAAAGACGGCGTCGACGAGATCGTGACGCTTGCCTTGATCCCGGAGCTGAACTTTGAGGCGATCTGCGAAAAAATCTCCCAGCGTGTAGAGTCGATCGCTCGCCTCTACCGACAGAGAAATCTTGATCTCCTCATCCTTCCAATCGTGTAAGGTTTTAGCGCCTGCCTTAACGTCCGCTTCCCAAGCGGCCTTCAGCGTTGCAGCCCAAACCTCGTCCCACTCGGCGCGACGGCGCAAGATGCCGAACAGCTGAGAGTGCAATTGATCGGAACGAAGAGAAAGTCGGACGTTGCGCTCAAGTGCAATGCGAACGACACCGAGGGCAGCACGCCGCAACGCGAAAGGATCACTCGACCCCGTCGGCTTTTCATCAATCGCCCAGAAGCCAGCCAGCGTATCCAGCTTGTCCGCCAGCGCGAGCGTTACGGCGACTTTGTCGTCCGGAACGCGGTCGTTCGGGCCGAGCGGGCGGTAGTGATCTTCAATCGCGGCGGCGATGCTGGCTTCTCCCCCGCCCCCTTGCGGGGCGGGGGCCGGGGGGTGGGGGGCGT
>JACMMP010000146.1 GCA_014378995.1 Hyphomonadaceae bacterium | reverse complement strand
CCTACAGCCGAAACACGGTGCGTCGCTGACCGCGCAGGCGTCGGCCGGCGCACCGTGTTTCGGCTGTTCAACGACATGGAAGGCGTTTACCGCGAAATGCACGCGATCATGGTGGCGCGCATCGCGCCAATGTTCGCCGCGCCGCTTACCAGTTCGACGTGGCGCGAGCGGCTGGATGAGATCGTCGAGCGGCGCGCCGCAATGTTCGAGGAAATGCTGCCGATCAAATCGGCCTCAGACGCTCATCGCTATCGCTCGCACTTCCTGCAAACGGAGCACAAGAAGCTCACCAAAATGCAGCGCGAAACGATGCTCGCGGCGCTGCCCGCGAGCGTCACGGCGCAAAACGAACGGATCGAAGCATTGGATCTGGCGCTCAGTTTCGAAGCGTGGCGGCGCTTGCGCCAAGAGCAGCGCTTGGCGCCCAAGCAAGCTATCGCCGTGCTGCGCCGCATGGTGCGGGCGCTGATTGATTAAGGCGCGTCGGTCACCGTGCGGAATCCGATATGCGACATGCCGAGGCCAGGATCTCCAGGCTGCCGCGATCCGCTCCGGAAGCGCGAGCAGAAATTGCGCGCACAAAGGTTGGAGCCGCCCTTGAGCACGCGCGGCGGCGCTTCGACACCGGCTTGCCGGCCTAATTCATGCGCGGCGCCGCCCACGTAAACATCGCTCGTCCACTCCCAGACATTGCCGATCATGTCGTAAAGTCCACGCGCATTGGCGGGAAAACAGCCCACAGGCGCCGGCCCCTCAAAGCCATCATCGGCTGAATCCAAAATCGGAAACACGCCCTGCCAAGTGTTGGCGATCGGGCGGCCGTCGGCATCGAACGCTTCAGCGCCGACATCCTCTGGCGCCGGCGCTGCGCCGCGCGCCGCAAACTCCCATTCATTCTCACTCGGCAGCCGCCGCCCGGCCCAGCGCGCGTAGGCTTGCGCGTCCTCGAAAGCCACCGCGACAACCGGATAGCGCTCGCGCCCTTCCCGCACCGACGCCGCGCCCTCGGGCTGCCGCCAGTTCGCTTCTGGATCGAGCCGCCATGCGCCGGCGCGGCGGTCAAATACGCCGGCGCCCAGGGCACGTCCGTCCGGCCCCGGCCGTTCTGCCACGGTGACGTAGCCGGTTGCAGCGACGAAGGCGGCGAATTGTTGGTTGGTCACTTCGTGCGCATCGATCGTCAAAGCGCCGACCCTACCTGCGCCGCCCACCGCCTCCTCGGCGGTAAACTGCGCCGCGCCGCGCCCAACCTCACCCGCCGCCACGTCAACCAGCGCGCCGATCGGCACGCTCCCCGCGCACTGCGCCGTCACGGCCGGTTTCGAGCAGGCGGCGAGCGCCGCGACGACAGCGAACAGGAGAGACTTGCAAAACGCGCGCATTCCATGCCGTTGATAGCGCGCACAAGCATGGGCCGTCGAGCGCGGCGTTTTGGGCAAGCACGATGGCTATCGACGCAGCGCGCATTCCCGTCATCGTCGGCGTAGGCCAAGTGAATGATCGCCCGGCCGATCCTTTCGCCGGCCTCGACTCACTTGGCTTGATGCTGGAAGCCGCGCGCGCCGCCGATGCGGACGCCGGCGGCGGCTGGCTGAAGCGCCTCGATTCAATCGCGGTTGTCGATCAGATCTCGTTCCCAGAACTCGGCGACGTATCGCTTGCATTGGCGGCGGGGCTCGAGGCCTCGCCGCGACTTTGCACCAAAACCAAATACCCGAGCGGCGCGAGCCCGATCCTACTTTTAAATGAGGCCGCTAATCGCATCGCTGCGGGCGAAATCGAAAGCGCGCTCATAGTTGGCGGCGAAGCGTTGCGAACCGCGGCGCAGCGAAAAACGGCGCAAGGCGGGGGAACCAGCTCCGATCACGAAGCGACGCGGCGCGTTTCCACCCGCGCCGAGCCCGATTATCGACAGCGTTACGGCTTGGTGGCGCCGGTCGATGTCTATCCGCTCTACGAGAACGCCATGCGCGCGGCGCTTGGCCAATCGTTGGCGCAAGCGCAGCACGAAAGCGCGGAGATTTGGTCGCGCATGTCCGAGGTCGCCGCCGGCAACGAAGCGGCGTGGATCCGCAAAGCGTACACTACCGATGAGATTGCAACGCCCTCGCCGGAGAACCGCCCGATCGCGTTTCCGTACACCAAGCTCGTGGTCGCCAACAGCTCGGTCAACCAGGGCGCGGCGTTCATCGTCACCAGCCTCGCAGCCGCGCGGAGACAAGGTGTGCCGGAGGAGCGCTTGGTTTATGTCGGCTACGGCGCCGCCGCCGATGAAGCCGGCAATATCCTGCACCGCGACCGCTACGACGCCTCCGCCAGCATGGACGTGTCGCTGCGGCGTGCACTCGCACTGAGTGGGCTGGAAAGCGCCGACCTCGATTGCGTTGAACTTTATTCTTGCTTCCCCTGCGTGCCGAAGCTGGCCCGCCGCGTCATCGGTTGGCCGGCGGAAAAGCCGATCACTGTGTTCGGCGGCCTCACGTTCGGCGGCGGCCCAATCGGCAATTACATGAGCCACGCCGTCGCCAGCATGACCGGCCGCTTGCGCGATGGCGCGGCGCACGGCCTCCTTTTCGCCAATGGCGGTTACGCGACGCAGAACCACACCATCGTGCTCTCACGCGATGCGCGCCTCGCCGTGCGCGAAGCGCGCGCCTTCAATTTCCAAGCCGAGGCCGACGCGGCGCGCTTGCCCGTTCCGCCGATCGACGAAACTTATGTCGGCCCGGCGCGCATCGAGACGTACACCGTGTTCTACAACCGCGACGGCCAGCCGCGGTCCGGCGTCGTCGTCGCCCGCACGCCGAACGGCGCGCGTTTTCTCGCACAGGTAAAAGGCGACGATGCGGACACCGTTGCGCTGCTCACGTCAGGCGACACTGAGGCGGTGGGCGCGGAAGGATCAGCCGTTCGCGAAGCCGACCTCACCATCTGGCGAAGCTAAGCCGCCATCCTGCGACGGCTGACAGTAGTTTGGGCGATGCTTCACGCGCGCCGGGTGCGGAAAAATGGTGGTGTGCCTAGTCGCGCGCTAACGCGTCTCCGCTCGAATTTCCCATTAGAACGGGTATTTTCCATTGTTTTCGGGCGCTACACCCCCGCTTTCGCCGCCACCTGTCTGATTTCTCGCGCCTTTCGACCACACTTCGGCATCCTTCTGAATGGGAAATTTGTAAGCGCCTTCCGGGATTTTTGCCGGGGCGCCACGGGAATTACGTATGATCCCAATCAAATCTCGTCGGGCATTTCCGACGTCTTTGTCCGCTAATTTCCCAAGAAACATCGCCAGCGCCGACGGTCCGTTGATGGTGGTCGCGCAGGGCGGCGCGGCTGAGCCCATGCCACGCGTTTTGATGCACGGGTTCCCCAAGCCTCGCCACTGAATCTGCCGTGATCAGAAACCTGTTCTAGCGCAAGGCGACCCGCGCATTCCTGTGCCAAAACATATCGCTGCCTCGCTCAGATTGGCCTGCGGCCGATCCGCGCGAGCGCGGATCGTCTCGGCGACACCGCGTGCAAACTCTCGAAGCGCAGAGGAACGGCGCATGGCTGAGAACATACTTATAACGGGCGCTGGCAGCGGCTTCGGGCTGCTCACCGTGCAAACCATGCTCGACGAGGGATCCATCGTTTATGCAGGGATCCGCGATCCGGACGGGCGCAACGCCGAGCGTGCGGCCAAGATTTGCTCCTATGCCGAAGGGACACGAGGCCAAGCGGTGATCGTCGACCTGGACGTGCTCGACGAGGACGCCTGCCGCAAGGCTGTCGACATCATGGTCGAGCGCGACGGCAAGATCGACGCCGTGTTCCACAACGCAGGTCATCTCTACATCGGCTTCAGCGAGGGCTTCACCCCATCCCAAATGACCGACGCCTTTCGGTCGAACGCGCTGGGCGCCCATGTCCTCAACCGGGCGGTGCTGCCGGTGATGCGCGCCGCAGGTCGGGGCACGCTGATCTACAACAGCACAGGCAGCGCTTATGTCGTGGGACCGTTCATGGCGCCTTACGTCATGGCGAAGATGGCCTTCGACGCGATCGCCGAAGCCACCGCCTATGAGGTGGGTGCGTTCGGGATCGAGAGCGTGATCATCATGACAGGCGCGTTCACGCAAGGGACCGCCCACTTCGACAATCACGTCGCCCCCGCCGATACCGATATCGTGGCCGCGTACGCGCGGCTCCAGCCCGACTTCGACCAGTACGGCCCCGGGCTGGAAAACCTCTTCGAGGGTCGCGAACAGCGCGCCCAGGCGGTCGCGGATGAGGTCGCGCGAGTTCTAGCGCTGCCGCGTGGACAAAAGCCGCTCAGAACCGAGGTCGACGTGTCCGAATGGGGCGCCGGGGTGGTCGATGTCGTCTCCCAGCATGAGACGGCGCGTCTCTACGGAAACATGGGACTGGGCCACCTCCTGCGGCCCCAGTTCGAAGAGGAGGCAGCATCATGAGCGCCCCCGTCTACATCCGCGACGACGCTCCGCGCGAGGCCATGAGGGCGGAACCTGACCGCGCCATCCTCCTCGCTCACGCGCAAGTGCTGACGCGCGACGCAACCCTTGGCGACTGGGCCGATGCCGACATATTGCTGGGCGGGTCGCAGGTGGTCGGGATCGGTCCCGGGCTGGAGAGCGCCGCGGAGGACGACGACATGGTCGTCATCGATTGTCGGGGCTGTTTGGCGATGCCGCGGAGCGCCGACGGCCGGGCCCGGCTAATCCCCGGTGAACCTGCCAGCGTCGCGGTCTATCGGTTGGCCGACCCTGAGATCGCTTCGGCGAAACCGGCGGCGGGCCGCCCGGGCCACCTCGACCTCCTTTTTATAGACGGCAAGCTGGTGATCTGGGGCGGCGTGCCGGTCGAAGGCGTTGCCCAGTCCGAGACGAGCCCGCGCTTGGCGCTGATCGATGTCGCCGACGACGCGCCTCAGTTGGGTCTGTGGAGCGACGATCGCGGCTTTCTTCGACAACGTCTCCTGCCCAGCGGCCGCTACGACGAGGCGCGCGGGGAGCGTGAGAGCGCCTTTGGCGGACGATTCTGGATCAATGGCGACCGCATCGACTATCTCGACGACGACGGCTTCTGGGCCCTTGGGGTCTTTGTGGAAGACCGGCTGGAACATGCCGGCTACGTCCTGAGGAGGACCGCATGACTTCCGAGCAACAGATTCGGCGACTGTACGACGCCGTCAACGCCAAGGATCTCACCACCCTCCAGTCCTACGGTTGCGCCGAGAGCGAGTGGTACGACGTGCCATTCGACTATCTCGCCACCGGCGAGCGGGCGATCATCGACCCGTGGAGCGCTTGGTTCGGCTATTTCCCGGACGCGACCTGCGAGGTGCGCAGCCTGGTCGCGATGGGCGATCACGTCGTCGCACAAGGGATCGGCCGCGGCACGCACCGGGGTGCGTTTGATTCGCCCGCCGGCAGGCTGGAGCCGACTGGGCGCGCGATGGAGACGCACTTCTGCGATGTGTATCGCCTGCGCGGTGACAAGATCGTGCGCGCTGACAGCTATTTCGACTTCTACAGCTTGTTGAGCAAACTGGCCCCCGAGTTGTTGCCCGCGGCGCCCCCGACAACATGACGAAGACCTGGTTCATCACTGGCGCCACCCGCGGCCTTGGCAAGGAAATCGCGCTCGCGGCGCTCGGCGCGGGCGAGACCGTCGTGGCCACCGGTCGGAACGCCGAGAATGTGGAGCTGGCGTTGGCCGATGCGAACGCCGGGGATCGCCTGCTCGCGACAACACTCGACGTCACCGACGCAGCGCGCCTTGCCCAGGTGGTCAAGGCGGCGATCGACCGGTTCGGTCGTATCGACGTGCTCGTCAACAACGCCGGCTACGGCCAGCTCGGCTTTTTCGAGACGCTGGCGCCCGAACAGGTCGAGACGCAGTACCGCACAAACGTCTTCGGGCTCTTCAACGTCACCCGGGCTGTGCTTCCGCAGCTTCGTGCCCAGCGCTCGGGTCATATCCTCAACATCTCGTCGATCGGCGGCGTCGTCGGGTTCGGAGGCGCGGCCGCATACACGTCCAGCAAGTTCGCTATCGAGGGCTTCTCCGAAGACCTGGCGATCGACCTGAAACCCTTCGGCATCCACGTCACCATCGTCGAGCCCGGCTTCTTCCGCACGGACTTCCTGGAGAACAGCTCGGTCAAGTACGGCGAGGTGTCAATTGACGACTACGCCGACGCCGACGCGAAGCAGCGCGCTCAGTACGGCGCCCACAGCGGCAAACAACTGGGCGATCCGGCAAAGCTCGGTCAGGCGCTCCTGACCATCGTCGCGGCGGTCGCGCCGCCTTTGCGTTACGCGGCCGGAAGCGACGCGGTCGAAATGACCCGCAATGCGCTCAAAAACCGCCTCATTGAACTCGATCGCTGGCGCGAGCTGTCGGAGTCCACCGACTCCAACGCGTCAGTCAAAGCCTAGCCTAATCCCCGCGTGAAGACTTCAAACGCCCAACATTTTCAAACCTACCGACCCCAAGGACGAGGTTCGCGGCAAGGTCGCGATCGTCACCGGCGCCGCAAGCGGCATCGGCCGCGCGATCGAATTCTTAACTGAGCACGGCAAGGGCGCCCCGATTGGACGCGCCGGCAAGGCGCGTGAAATCGCGAAGTGGTCGCGTTCCTTGCGTCCGAGCGTGCAAGCTTCGTGGTCGGATCGGTCGTGATGGTCGATGGCGGTTTCAGCGTGCAGATCAAGAACGCCGCCTAGGTCGTTATACTTCGCAGGAGCAGCAAGCATGAACAGGCGTTCCCAACGCTTTCAGCACGGCCTGGACGTTTACGACGCAATGACCGCCGATAAGTTCGAGAACCGGTTCAGCCCGGGCCTTGCCGAGCTTGAACGGGATTTCCCTTTCCTGGTCGATGCGGCGCTGAGCTACGCCATCGGCGAGGTTTGGGGTCGTTCCGAAATCGACGACAAGGCGCGCGAGTTCGCGATGATCGCAGCGCTCGGCGCACTGGGCGCCGGCGGTTATGTCCAGTTGCGCCAGCATGCCGCCTACGCGCTCACTTTCGGCGCCAACGCCGACGAGTTGCGCGAACTCGTCTACCTCACCACCGTGTCGGCAGGGTTTCCCCGCGCGCTCAACATGGCGGCGGAAATCAAGGCCGTGTTGGACGAGGCCAGCATAGGCCCCGCCGGCCCCGAGCCGGACGGCGGCGGCGATCGTCACGCACTGGGGCTGGCGCGGATGGCGATGCTGGGCCGTGTCGCTGAAATCGACGTCGCCGCCCATCCAGTGCTGGGGCCTCTGAGCAAGGACTTTCCGTTCCTCGTGGCCGCCGTGGTCGACTACTCGATGGGCGAGGTCTGGACCCGTGGCGCGCTCGATCCTGCGCTCCGCCAGATCGCTGCGGTCGCCGCCTTTGGCGCGCTGGGTGATGCATGGCCGCAAATGCGGCTTCATGTCGGGCACGCCCTGCGCCTCGGCGTACTGCGCGAAACGCTCAAGGAAGTGATCAACATCCTCACCGTCGCCGCCGGTTTCCCTGTCGCGCTCAACGCCGCCGCAGAGATGCGCAAGGTGTTCGAGGACTTCGACAAGGAATCGACCGCATGAAGCGTCATCCTGATGCGATGGCGGGCACGATGCTCAATCATCGCCCGCGCCAACCGAAGGCGTGATCCGCGCTTCTCGGACCAAGGATAGCCAGCATGCGCCCCAAAACGCGAGCACGCCTCGAAAGAATGGTGCGGAGTGGCCCTGCACTCGCCCACGACAGAGTGAAGCGAGGCAACTAAGTTCAAGTGACAATTCTTGACTTTTGTTACTACCGGCATACTTAGCCTCCTAGAATAAGGAGACGCTATGCGAACGCGACGCTTAGGGGCCAACGGCCCCACAGTTTCTGCCCTCGGCCTTGGCGCGATGGGGATGTCGGATTTTTATGGCCCTGCCGATGAGACCGAATCCGTGGCCACGATCCACGCCGCGCTCGATGCGGGCGTCACGCTGATCGACACCGGCGATTTCTATGGCATGGGCCACAATGAGATGCTGATCGGCGATGCCCTGAAGGGAGCACGCCGCGACAACGCCATCCTCAGCGTGAAGTTCGGCGCCCAGCGCGGGCCGGACAGCGCCTTCCTCGGCTTTGCCTCCGACCCGGTGGCGACGAAAACAGCGCTCGCCTACTCGCTGAAACGTTTGCGGGTTGATTACATCGACATCTACCGCCCTGCCCGCGTCTCGCCACTCGTGCCGATCGAAGACACGGTGGGCGCCATCGCCGATCTGGTGAAGGCGGGTTATGTGCGCCATATCGGTCTCTCTGAAGCGGGTGCGGAGACGATCCGGCGCGCGCACAAAGTGCATCCGATCGCCGATCTACAGATTGAATACGCCATCCTTTCGCGCGGGGTCGAACGCGATATCCTGCCGACATTGCGCGAGCTTGGCATTGGCGTGACCGCTTATGGCGTGCTCTCGCGCGGGCTGATAAGCGAAAGCGCGTTGGCCGGTGGATCGCAGGGCGGCTTCCGCGCTCACTCGCCTCGCTTTCAAGGCGAGAACCTGAACAAAAATTTGGCGCTCGTGGCAGCGCTTAAGACAATCGCCACTGAGAAGGACGCGACGGTGGCGCAATTGGCGATCGCTTGGGTGGCGGCGCAAGGCGACGACATCGTGCCGCTGGTGGGCGCGCGTAAGCGCGAGCGTTTGCACGAAGCCTTGAAGGCGCTCGACCTCACTTTGAGCCCAGAAGACCTGGCGCGCATCGCAGCCGCAGCCCCTCCGGAGGCCGTCGCGGGCGCGCGTTATGCGCCCGATCAAATGGCGATGCTCGACAGCGAGCGTTGAAAAGGCCATCTCCGCCCTCGTGAACGCCGATTCAACGCGCGAACGCATCCTCGACACGACCGTCGAGTTGTTGCGTCGCCACGGCCTCGGTAAGACCGGGGTCGTGGACGTGGCGCGTGCGCTGGATATGAGCCACTCAAACGTCTATAAACATTTCACTTCGAAAAGCGCGTTATTCGACGCGGTGGCCGAACGCTGGCTCGCGCAGGTGATGGCGCCTTTAACGAAGATCACCGCCGACAAAAAGGCCCCTGCGGCGAAGCGCCTGAAACAGTGGACGCGCACACTGGCGGAAGTGAAGCGCAAAAAAGTGCTGGGCGATCCGGCATTGTTCGAAGTCTACAATTCCATCACGGCCGACGCCCACGACGTTGTCGCCGCTCATGTGGCGCGCATGCGCGACGAGGTCGCTGAGATCTTGCGCGACGGCGTTCGCTCCGGCGCCTGGAAGTTAAGATCGCCGGGGGCGACCGCGATGCTGATCCTGAATGCCACGGCGCGCTTTCATCACCCGGCGATGGTTGGACTTGATGAAGGGCGCACCGACCTGGCCGAGCTAGACGCGCTGATGGATGTAGTGATCGCGGGACTCAGCAACTGAGCGCCGCCATCGCCGCAAGCGACGGCCAGGATACTTAATGGACCGAAGGCCCATTGCTGAATGCCTCGCACGAGATCATCGACAATGCGCGGCTCGATCCGACGAGAATTATACTCATCGAGGCCGATCGAGCCAAAATCCGCGAACGCCTGCATCGAAGAGCGCGGAGATAAAAAAGGGCTGCTCCGATCAGAGGTTTTTTCAGACTTCGCCCTACCCAGCGGTGGAATTTCAGTGGGTCATGTCTATCAAGGTATCAGCAGCTATCTCGTCACCGCGTCGCCACGCTGAAAAACGATGGACATCTCCTCAATATCGAGATCGCGTTCGAGGTCGTGCAGGACTTCGTCCTCGATCTGTCCATCACGATGTAACCGGATCAACTCGGATCGTCCGTCGGCGATCGCGACGAGCATCAGGTCAAAGTGGGGCCGGATGTCGTCCATGAAAGCGTCGGCGTCATTTGCGAAGCGCTCGGTCGCGCGCGCCCGAGCGGTGTATGTTTCGAGAAGCTGAGGGTGGATCAGCTGACCGTCGGTTGAATAGGCGTCTCGCTCGGCAGCAGCCAGCTTGGCCCGCGCCACCGCCGCCTCGGCAGCGGCAAGGCTCATCGGCGCGGGCGGGTCGGCATCCACCGGACGGACCAGGCGGATAACTGTTGCAAGGCTGGAGCCTTGCACGACGACCGTGACCAGGATCACGGCAAAGGCCGTGATCAGCATGAAATCGCGTCCCGGCATCGCTTCGGGCAGCGTTAAGGCGATCGCGAGCGTCACAACACCTCGCATGCCCGTCCAACCGACGATGCTCGCCTGCCGCCAGCCCAACGGCATTGCCGCTGGTGCGCCAAACGCACGAAGCGCGCTCAAGATCGCTTCGCTCCCAAAGACCCAAACGAAACGGACAACGATGACTACGACGACGACGCCAAGCACCGGAGCCGCGAGCGTCGTCAGCACTTCGTTGATGCCACCGACGCGTCCAAGCGCTTGGCGCATCGACAAGCCCATAAGGATGAAGACGAGCGCCTCAAGCGTGAAAACGAGGGTCCGCCAGAAGGCGCCTCCCTGGAGCCGAACGCTAGCAGGCATCATGACATGCTGGTGCCACCCAAATACGATCCCGGCGGTGACGGTTGCGATCACGCCGGACGCATGCAGGGCTTCGCCCGCGAGGTAGGCGGCCCAGCACAGAAGAGTGGCGCTGGCCACGAAAAGCGTCCCGTCGCCGAGTCGCTTCATCACGAACATGAACCCAAATGCGACCATCCCCCCGACGGCTGCCCCGCCGAAGGCGAGGAACGCGAAGCTAACAACGGCAGCGCCAGCGTCAAAGGCGCCGGTCAAGGTCGCGGCGACGGCGAATCCGAAGAGCACGAGGCCGGTCGCGTCGTTGAGCAGGCTTTCCCCTTCGAGCAAAGCCCGAAGCCTTCGCGGCAGCGTGACGCGCTGGAGGACGGCCCGCGCCGCGATGGCGTCGGGCGGCGACACGATCGCGCCGAGCGCGAAGCACGCCGCCCATGGCAGCTGCGGAACAAGCCAGTGCGTTACGACGCCGACGATCAGCGTGGTGAAGATGACGGCGCCGACGGCGAGCGACAGTATCCCTGGCAAATGCCGGCGGAAACGGCCGAACGCCGTGTAGTACGCGCCGTCCATCAGCAACGGCGGTAGAAAGACGACGAGGATAAGCTCGGGATCGAGCGTGATTGCCGGCAAACCCGGCACAAAAGCGAGCGCGCCGCCGCCGACGAGCAGCATGGCGGACGGCGGGAGCCTTGCCCGCGCTGCCAACCAGTGCAGCGCCATCGCGGCCGCTAGCAAGGCAAGGATCAGTTCAAAGGTCGCGACGGGCTGCATGGCTCGCCTTAGCGCAACCCGACCCTAGGGTCGAACTGATTGCCATCGCCCCAATCGCGCCTATCGACAAGTGAACCGCACGAGGTGCGAGGCTCCCTCTTGTCATCTATCGTCGCGCATCGTTGCATCAATAAACAGTTGTGGTCCCTCGAAATAGCGCACGGCGCTTTCACGTTCATTAGGAGCCGGCTGGGACTAGTGAAATTCCCGGCTGGGTCCGAATGCTCAGCGAATCCGCCGCTGCGCACGTGTTCGGTGCGTCGATTGTTGCCAGGCGCCAGCCGGGTCGGCCGGCATTGCCTTTCTGGAGGCGTCGCGGCGCGCGTATCGGAGCGACAGCGAATGGCACGATGAATTGCGAACCTCCTCCTCGGCGTTGCGGCGGTCATCGAAATGTTCGTGGCGCATCTTGGAGCGCCGAATGAGCCGTTAACTGCAACCTTCGTCCTCGTCGTCAGCGTGCTCTTGCGCCTCGCATGGCGCCGCGCACAGAATAGGCGTTATCTGGGCCTCACACTCGGTGCACCATTCTAGCCTCCACTTCGATTTCTTTACGGGCTTACGGCAACCGCCGACCTGGCTAATCACGCCCGCGGCGGCGGCGCCACTTCTGCTCATTGCGGCGGGCGCGCCCCTATGGGTGGTCGCAGCGCACGCCAATCGCCAATCAGCTGACAAAGGAACCCACCTGATAGCGAGGCTACTGTTCCAATGCGAATGCAGCCCTCGGCGGCGGCACCGGCTGCCCGGACAGCCCTGACGGCCGACTCGAGGCCGGAGAAGATCGCTCGTACTTCGCGCAAGAACCTTAAGCCGGCGTATGTCAGCCTTACACCGTCGCGCGTGCGTTCAAACAGAGAAGCGCCGAGCTCGCCCTCAAGACCGCGAACCCGGCGGCTCAGGACTGACTGCTTCGACCCGCTGTCCCGGCTGGCACGGCGAAATCCGGCGGAGTCGGCAACGACCGCACATGCCCGCAAGTCATCAAGCGCGATGCCTCGGATGTCGGTGCTTGTAACGGGTGCACTCACGCAAATCTACGCGGGAGCGAAGAAGAGGGCGTAGACCAGTATCGCGATGGCACCCGTCAGTAGAACTGCTCCAACGGTAGTTATGGTGGTGCCAATGGAAGGTTTGTCAGGTTCACCCTTGACCATGTGGACGAAGAAGCCGCCCGCCTGCGTAAGGGTGCCGGCCACGAAGGTGGCGCAGGCCACCTGCTTCATCGCAAATGAAAGCGTGGTCGTCGCGAGATAGTCGAAATAGACCAACGCCATCAACAGCAGGATACCCGCGTGCGCATGGCCGGCACGGAACCACGTCCTGCGGAACGGCGTCAAACCGTCCTTCTTGGTAAGCAGCCCCAGCAGCGCATAGCCGCCATACATGACAGTGGGCAGGGCTATCCAGGCGTAGATCGCCCAGCCGCGAACATCATCCATATCGTAACGCCTTTGCTAGTGTGCCGGTGCCGTGCCCGTGGCAAGAGTGTCTATCCTTGGACGCGGCGACGCCATCGAACGGTTCGGAAAGAGCGACGACGCTGCGCGCATGCGACAGCTCACAGAACCCGAACTTTCCGCGGTAGTGGCCGCTTCCGCTATTGCCGATCCCGCCGAACGGCAGCGTCCACTCGAAAGCGTGAGAGGCCCAGGCGCCGGCACCGTAAAACAAGGCGGGGTTGGGTTTGTTCATCATGGCATCGGTGCGGAAGCGTTCCACCAGATCGGGACTGGCGATATACGGCACGCCGAACGCCGATGAGAAACTAGCGCTCAGCCAACATGCCGGTACTCGCAATCCTCGCCCACGATTGGGCGAGACATCGGCGCCTCGATAAGCGCGTCTCGCTCGTCGCACCATCGTCGCCAGCAAAGACCAAGTTTCACGCATCAGCCCCGCATTTTTGCTCACGGTTGGCCAGATCCCCCAGTGGCGGCAAATATCTGACCCGTCGAATAGCTCAACAACGGATCGGCCGCAGTCACGTAAAGAGGCGCGATCTCCGCTGGCTGTGCGGGACGCCCCATCGGGCTAATTCTACCGAGATCGGCATAGTCGCTATCGGTTGAGCCTCCCGCCGAATGGATGGGAGTCCACACGAGGCCCGGAGCGACAGCATTCACTCTGATGCCCCTAGGGGCGAGCTGTTTCGCCATTGCGCCCGTGAAATTCAGCATCGCCGCTTTGGTCAAGACATAGTCGACCAAGTCCGGGATCGGAATTGATGCGAGCGCAGATGTCGTGTTGATGATCACGTCACCCGCCCGCATATCCGGAACGGCTGCACGCGTCAGCCAGAAAGGCGCGTAAATGTTCGTCTTCATCGTCGCGTCCCAGTCTTCGGTCGTGATCGCCTCGATGCTCGGGCGCGTTTGAGCCCGACCAGCATTGTTGACAAGGATGTTCAAGCCGCCAAGCTCGCGCCTCGCTTGCGCGATCAGTCGATTACAAAAGCGCTCATCGCGCAAATCGCCCGGGATAGACACGATTCGAAGGCCTTCGGCGCTCATCTCCTCAATCAATTCCTGCGCGTCTGGATTCTCATACGGCAAATGGTTGATGGCGACCAAGGCGCCCTCGCGAGCATAGGCAATCGCGGTTGCGCGACCAATGCCGCTGTCGCCACCGGTAATCAGAGCGCGCATGCCCGCGAGCTTTCCAGATCCCCGGTAGCTTGTTTCGCCGTGGTCCGGACGCGGATTGAGTCGCGAAGTCAAACCGGGAAATGGTTGGCTTTGCACTGGGAAAGGCGGCCTGGGATAAGTGCCGGCGCGTTGGGTGGGAGACTCCATAGGCGGCGCGCCTTGAGCCTGAGCCGCGGCTGGACTCGCGCCAGCTGCAGCAGCAGCAGCCGCGAGTCCGGCAACCGCGACAAAACCGCGGCGCGATGTGCTGAGGTCGTCCATATGTTTACCTTCAAGCTTTTTTTGATCGCGGGCGGGACCGGGAAGGAATCCAGGTTTTTGATCGCGTGCGGACCAGGGAGGAAACAAAGGGGCGAAACAACTAGGTCCTTATCGCCCCTCTCTTTTGGCGCATTAGCTAAGGAATATGGACGATCGCTCTTGTCCGGCCAACAATTCAGCCCGCGAATACCATAGCGGGCCGTGCGAACACGGCGGCCCCAACCCGCCCGAGGCTTCAAGCGAGACGCATGGGCTTGAAAAATGGACGCGTGCAGTGCGCCCCGGACAAGCAGCTTCGCGTTACTTGAAGGCGCTTCTCCAAAAGAAGCACGTCGTCTTATCAGAATCGAGTTCGAGAAAAATGGCAGACACAGCAGCACTCGGCTTGAGCCCCGTTACAACGATCAGATGGTCCACTGGCGCCGAAGAGCATCGCTTCCGGGTCGAAGACCCAGCGACGGGACGGCAGATCACGGTGGTGCAAGGCGGTGGCGTTCAAGAGGTCAACGGCGCTGTAGAAGCCGCGCACCATGCATTTGTTCATGATTGGCGTCGACGCGCGCCCGCGGAACGTTGCGCGCTCCTCCTCAAGTGCGCCGATGTGCTCGAACAACACGGAGATGAACTGGCGGCATTGGAAAGCCTTGAAAATGGAAAACCGATCGCCGATGCGAAGGCGCAAGATATCCGGTTCCTCGTGGACGTGTTTCGATTTTTCGGCGCTCTGGCGGATAAGTTGCCTAGCGAGTTCTACGACAAGGGAAACATCTATACTTCAGTTGTATGGGAGCCGTTTGGTGTTGTCGGCGCCATCGTCCCGTTCAACTGGCCGCCGATTCATACGGGTGGGAAGGTTGCGGCCGCACTCGCTGCGGGAAATACAATTGTTGTAAAGCCCAGCGAACACGCGCCCCTGACAATATTTCGCATCGTCGATCTGATCAACACTGTGCTGCCGCCGGATGTTGTGCAAGTCGTCTGCGGCGTTGGGGGCAGTATTCCGCAAGCCCTGGTCGGGCATCCGCTCGTCCGAAAAATCACATTCACCGGGTCAACCGCCACTGGCGCGCAGGTCGCCAAAACGGCAGCCGCGAACATAACGTCAGTCACACTCGAACTCGGCGGCAAAAACCCATTCGTCGTGTTCGATGACGCCGATATTGAGCGAGCTGTGCGGGACGCACTTGAAGGCGGCTTCTTCAACAAGGGCGAAGCGTGCACGGCCGCTTCGCGGATTTTGGTTCAACGAGGCGTTCATGATCGCTTCGTTGAACGCCTAGCAGAGGGTGTAGCGAAGCTCAGAGTCGGCGATGGTTCTGATCCATCGACCCATGTCGGTCCGTTGGTAAGCAGGGCCCAGCGGGACAGGGTCTTGGATTTTATCCGTGTTGGGAGGGACGAAGGCGCAGTCGTTGCGGCGGAGGCAAGCTTGCCGGACGATCCGCGTTTGGCCGATGGCTTCTACGTTCGCCCCACGCTATTCATCGCTGTCACGCCGAACATGCGGATCGCCAACGAAGAAATCTTTGGCCCCGTCCAGACTGTCACTGTCTTCGACACCGAAGACGAGGCCGTTACGGTCGCCAATGCATCCGAGTATGGGCTCATGTGCGGGATCTATTCCGGTGACATGAGTCGCGCCCTACGCGTTGCGCGCCGAATAGAGACGGGAATGGTCTTGATCAACAATTACTTTCGAGGCGTGCTTGGAACACCCTTCGGCGGCGTCAAGCAAAGCGGCTACGGCAGAGAGCACTCCATCGAGACTCTCAGGGACTATGCCCAGGCGAAAATGATTCGCTTCCCGACAGGGATCGGCCAAATCCCGTCGTGGCGGGCGGTCGACGAGATATTTGGGGCAGCAACAAAGCTCTGAGCGACCGACTTTCGTAAAGGAAAAGGGCGGGCCAACACTCGCTGGACGATCAGTCTTGGAATCTGGATCGACAAGCATAGTTTGTCCGGCGGGCGGCGCCTAATTCGATAGAAGAATTCACCACCGCCCGCTTCAATTGCTGGAGCCGTCATGATTGTTGTTACTACTCCAACCGGCCAGATCGGCGGACAAGTTGTCGGACAACTGCTTAATCAAGACGCGCGCCTTCGACTTATCTGTCGCGAACCTACGGAGCTCTCGCATGACGTGAGAAGCCGCGTCGAGGTTGAGATGGGTATGTCGAAAGCAATGGCGCAAGGTATGACCGACATGGCGCGGGCTAAGAGCGAGGGACTCGACAATGCAGAGCCCCGTACGCCGGACGCTACAACGCCGACGAGCTTTCGACAGTGGTGCGGAAACACGCTCCAACCTGCGATTCTTCATCCGTCTTGAGGGGCGCCATGCAGCTCGCCGGCAACCTGGTTGGCCAATGGTAAAACGGAGTACGCCGCACTTCGTTTCCGGGGTGGCCGCATGTCGCTGATGGATGAAGTCCTAGACGGACTGCGGCTCCACAGCACCGTGTTTTCACGAATGACTTTGGCTGGCGAGTGGGGATTTGCGAAGGACGAGTTGCAGGGCGCCCCGTTCCACCTGGTCTTGTCAGGACGAGCTTGCTGTCGGCTGGATGGCGAGGCCGCCGCTCAACCGCTCGAAGCCGGCGACATCGTGATACTTCCCCATGGCAACCGCCATCGCTTGCTGGCGCATCCCCATGTTGAGCCGATCCCGTGGCGACGCGTGATCGACCAAATGGGCCTGACGCAGTGGAAGCCGGGCATGCGCTTCAAATCTGTCGATCTTCGCTACGGCGAGGGCGAGCCGGTGACAACACTCATCTCCGGAGTTTTCGCGTTTGGACATCGGCGCAAGAATCCCTTGCTAGAGTCGCTACCTCCGATCCTGTTGGTCCGAGCTGGGGAGAAAAATTCCGCCGCTGAGGCCGTGGCGTCGGTGACTTCGCTACTCGATACCGAGCTGCTCTCCGGCAAACCCGGCGCCGAGAGCGTGGCGGCCAGGCTGGGCGACATCCTATTCATCCAAGTCATACGTCACTACTTGACTGCCAGTAACGAACTCCCGCCCGGGTGGCTTCGAGGCTTGGCGGATCGTGAGCTTGGTGCGGCGATCGCTCTGATGCACGCCGAGCCAAACCGACACTGGTCCGTAGCGTCGCTAGCTCACGAACTCGCAATGTCGCGATCACGCTTCGCAGCTCGGTTTCAAGAAGTCGTGGGGCAAGGCCCACTCGAATATCTGACCCAATGGCGAATGTACCAAGCGGCGGGACGATTGGCCGAGGGCAAGGTGCCGCTTTCCGCACTCGCCCTGTCTAGTGGTTATCGCTCCGAGGTCGCGTTTAGCAAAGCTTTCAAACGGTGGGCCGGTCTATCGCCGGTGGAATATCGTCGTTCTCTCGAACAAGCTTCCCAACCTATCGAGCCGCCGATTATCGGAGCGCAATCTAGTGGAGACGGCGCTGCACCGGATGGCGAGGAAAGATGATGACGCCGTTGAGCGCCGACTGTGCCCAAAGCCTCATCGCGTCTTTTAGGAGGGCGTGACCATGAATGCGCAATCAGACCTTGAACGCAATGCAAGTAGTGTCGATCGCCGTCGTCTTCTCGCCGGCCTGGCGCTGAGCAGCGGGACAAGCGTACTCGCTGGTATCAGCATGTCGGGTGCCACGGCTGCGGCGCAATCTGGTCCGCCACACAAAACGAGGATGCCCCCCATGAGTCTTTCCGATGACCAAGTCGATCAGATTCTCGATCGAATGGCTGATGCCTTCCAGCGACAGCTTCGCTCGCCCATCATGCACACCCCTTCTGAGGCAAATCTCGCATTCGAGAGCGTGACTTTTCCGTCGCTTGACGGCGTTCCACTAGAAGGCTGGTTTATTCCAGCCGCAGCCTCAAACAAGATTGTTATCTCCAATCATCCCATGGGCTTTAGTCGATCAGGCATTCCCACGCATCTTGACCCGTGGAAATCGATCTGGCGCGACAGCGGCAATGATTTCGAAGTCAACCTCATTCCGGACTATAAGATATTGCACGACGCGGGCTACAACGTCCTGACCTACGATCTTCGCAATTTCGGCCACAGCGGCGAAGCCAATGGCGGCATCGCTTCGAGTGGAATCTATGAGGCGCGAGACGTCCTCGGTTCACTCAGATACGTTAGTAATCGGCACGACACCCGCGACATGACGATCGGACTGTTTAGCCGTTGTCTTGGCTGCAGTTCTACGTTTCGAGCCATGCAGGATGATCCCGGCGCATTCACAGATGTCCGCTGCCTTGTCGCCCCCCAGCCAGTCACAATGAAGGTCATCATGGGCCGACGACTTGCGCTGGCAGGTGTGCCATCCGAACGCATTGATGACCTCGAGCAAAGACTCATCGTTCGCACGAGCATTGGTTTCGCACAGCGCGCGCCAACAGAGTGGGCGAAATCCGTCCGCGTTCCGACGTTTCTGTATCAAGTGCGTGATGACTCGGTGACGCACCCAAGCGACGTTCAAACGATGTTCGACAACATCCCCATCGGGGAAAAGCAGCTCCAATGGATAACAGGCACTACCGCGCGCTGGGATGGCTATCTCGAATTTCAGCGTCGACCACAACCAATGTTGGAGTGGTTCGATCGCCATATGTCGTGAGCCACTCGTTTGGGTGGCTCGTAGTCTGCGTTCGTGCGCCGTCGCTTATAACGTCGTGAAGGTCTGGCCGCTTCAAGCATTCCCCGCAGTTGACGAACGGCGTGCTCATCAATTCGGCCGATCGCTCGTTGCCCGCAGCAATGGCACGTTCTCCGAGTGCAGACATTCAGGTTCGACGCTTGAAACTTCAGAGCTACTGCCCTTGCGCACCAAGCTGGCGGAGGAAGCCCCTGTTATCGGTCCGTACCCACTCCTCGATAAGCCGGCCGTCGTCGTCGAAGCGGAATATGTTCAATAGGTCCCAGAGGACGCGCTGCCCGTTAGGCGTTAGCGGCCCAACTGGAGACATCGTGAACTCGCGAACAAACGTCCCCTCGATCCAGGTCTGGCAAGCAAGGTAGTTGCCTTCCGCGACAACGATGCCTCGCCGGATTGAACGATTGTCGAAAGCCGAGCGTATCGAGCTGAAATAGCGGGTGAGGCCCGCATAGTCTGCCTCGAAGCCATCCGCGCCGTGGAAGCGAAACTCCCGCGTGTCGAAGTATGTATCCGTCTCCGTCTGATCTTCACCCGAGATCTCCAGTTCGCCCGCCCTTACCAAACGGGTTACCAGCTCGTCGCGAACCAAAGTCATGTCTGTTCCTTCACTATTGGCACTCAGCATTTTCCGGCCCGACTTGCAGACCAGGGCGGGAAGCCATCTCCGCAAACCGTCGTTCACGTCTCGATTGCGGGCGCCAAAGCCTCGTCGATCCCGCTGGCCGCCTGCCTTCTCAAGACTGCGGCGACAACCTGACTGTCTTCGTTGGCGTCGATCGAAGTAACCTTGAACCAGCGCATGCCAACGAGGTGGACACCGTGGTTGACATAAGCGCCACCATCGAGCGGCTTAGCCGTCGCGGTCCAACGCAGAATGATCGTCGTATCCCAGGGCCAGCCCTTCACCCAGACTTCTTCGACCTTGAGAATTAGCGTCGGCATGACGCGGCCAAGCCGTTCAAACCATAAGCGCAGGCCGGCAAGCGTATGTCGCGTCCCTCCGAGTGCGTGATCCCCGCCGAAACGATGGGTGACGTCGGAGACGCAGAGCTTATTGAATGCATCATAGTCGTGTTGGTTGACGGCCTCGAAAGCCGCCCGCGCCTGACGCTCAACAATACTGGCGTACATACTTCATCCTTTGCTTGATGCGAGGCCACGGTCCATCCGGCTAATGGCGTTGTGTGAGCGGCGGAGTTGCGGCGACCCATTGGCCGTGCAGGCTGAGCGGCATCGTCTGGCCGACCTCGACGGTTGCGACAGGGCCTGCCGCGACGTTCTGAGCCTCAAGCACCGCAAAGCCGGATGTCACGCGCTGCACGTCGAGCGTCTGAGTGATGAGCCAGCCTTGGTCGGGTCCCCCGTTGGGGTCTGCCGCGAAGACCGGCTCGCCGGTGTTGACGGAGGCGCCGAAGTCATAGCTGTCGAGCCTGCCAGTACGCACCTCCAAGGCGGCGATGCCAGTATGGAAAAACCCGCTCGTCGGGCATGAGGTCACATAAATCCGCTCATGCGCAGCGCCGCTCGCGCGCAAGTCGATCTGCGGGAACTCGAAATTGCCGTCCGCCAAAACCGTTTCGGCGAGCGTGCCGTTGGCGCTAAGTACCAAGCGCCGGATGGTGCCTGGTGCGCCGTTCACCCCCTCTTTGCCGTGCATGATCGCGGCGAGCTGCGCATCAGGGCCGATGAAGTGGCCGGGATCGTCATAGCCGACGAAATCCATGATGACGGCGTCGCCTTGTTCGTAGGCGTTCGCCATGTGCCAAGCCCAGGCCGGCGGCGCCTCGAATGTCCGATGCTCACCTGTCGCAAGGTTGATCAGGACAATGATATTGCCCAGTTCGGGCTTCCACTCGATGCACTCGGAGAAGCTCGCAAGCCCTGCCAGGAAGCGGAGCGAGTGAAGTTCAACAGCTTGCAGGGTGAAAATCGCGTGACGATTAGTCGCCGCGAAGTCGTGGAGATAGCCGACGCGCGGCGCCAGCACAGTCGGCGTCGCCACGCGCGTTCCGTCACGGCGATGGCGCACGACGTCGATCTGCATCCCCTTGGCCCCGTAACGCGTAGACGCGAACAGCCAGTCGCCGCTTTCAGCGATGCGCTTTGCGTGCGGCTTGGGCGAAGCATCATTATCCGGCAAGCCAAGCGAGGCGGGACGAAGCGTTTCCAGCGTGTCACGATCGATCTCGCACCCAGGCGACGCTCCGCCTTCGTCGAGCGCAAGCAGAATGCCGTTGACGTCGTAAGTGGTCACGCCCGCGGTGCCTTGAATGTGCTGGCCGACATTCGCGAGCAGACCAGGCACAGTTGTTGTCCAACTCGGCTTCAGGAAACGGCCTGCGTGCTCTTCGGCGAGGAGCTTAGGCGTCTTCACGAAGCGTCGCGCGTAATGTGCAACACCGTCAGCGAACTCAAGGCGCTGCATCACGCCGTCGCCGTCTAGCACCGTGCGTTTGATTTCATCGCCGCGCCGGAAGCGGCCGGGGCCGTTACGGTAGAGCACACCCTTCAGCCCGCTCGGGAGTTCGCCGCGAACAACGATCCCCGCATCGGCGCGGTCGTGCGTATCGTCGCCCAAGGCGGCGAACATGGCCGGCGTTGCGAACTTCGCTTGGTCGTGAAAACCCAACATGGAACCTCTTGCGGTGTTGTCACTGTCAATATATCAGGGATAGAACATTGACGGCGTCAACATGGTTCCGCGCAAAGGACACGCTTGGAATAGACATGGGCCAAAGTTCGGGACGGCAGGGCTACCATCATGGCGACGCACGCAATGCGCTGGCCGCTGCGGCCGGAGAGTTGCTAGAAGACGTGGGCGCGGTCGCCCTGTCATTGCGCCAGGTCGCCGAACGCGCCGGCCTGTCGCGGCAAGCGCCGTATAACCACTTTGACGACAAGGAGGCGCTGCTAGCCGAGTTGGCGCGCGCCGGATTCGAGCGACTGGCCGCAAAACTGCGTAAGGTGGCGTCCGGCCGATCCGGCGAGGAGGCTCTGGCCCGTGTGGGCGAAGCGTATATCGGGTTCGCGCAGGCATCGCCCGCCCTATTCCGGCTCATGTTTGCGCGCGAACTCGTCGATCTCTCACGTTTTCCCGCAGCCACGGCAGCTTCTGCCTCATCATTCGCCGTGCTCGCTGCTGTGATCGCCACGATGGCGCCGAAGGATCAGGTCGCCGACCGCAGCCTCGCCGCCTGGTGCCTCATCCACGGCTACGCCACTTTATGCAACGAGACCGGGCTCGAATCCGTTTCCAAGCGAAAGACGCGCGCCGAGCAGTTCGCCCACCTCTTCGGCCCATAAAGATGGTCGCGGCGCAATCCTAACGGTATTCGAGTTTGAGACGACGGCCGCTGCTTTTCGGCGGCGATCCGCTCGGTTAGTGTTCTTTGGGCTCAGGCTAGGTCGGCAGCCGCGAGCAACGGCGCCCGAGCCGGTCAGCGAAAAGCCTGTCCAGCCTGGCTTCGACAATCTCGCGGCGGTGTTGTCGGGCACGTTATTTCCTTTCACGTGGTGCATTGCAATTCAGGTGTCGCTGCCAGCGGCAAGTACTGCGCGCAGGCGCATCGGATTGCGACCGATCAGGGTGGCGAGCGTCGAATCGAGGGCGGCGAACTCGCCGGCACGCGCGGCTCGGTAGAGACCCAATGTCGCATCAACCGCGCCCTGCTGTGCGCCGCGTTCGGTCATCGCCGCCGCCTGTTCATCGTCGGTGATGATGCGCCGCTCGATCGGTTTCCCATGAAGATCGGAAAGGATGCCGGCGATGTCGGCTAGATCCAGCGCCTCCGATGCTGTCAACGGCGGCGTCGGCCCATCGAAACGTCCCTCCTGCAACAGGATTGCGGCAGCAGCTTCTGCGAGATCGCTGTGCGTAGTCCAGGACACCTTGCCATCTTGCGGCGCGGCGAGCACCCCCGACGATGACGCGTCGCCGATCATCGTCGGCACCGTGCTCGCATAAAAGCCGTTGCGAAGCGCGGTCCACGCGATGCCCGCGTCACGTAGCATCGCCTCGGTGGCGGCGTGATCGTGCATCGGCGGGAACGCCGAAGAACTGCTGACCCCCAAGTGGCTGGTATAGACGATCCGGCGCACGCCCGACGCACGCGCCGCGTCGATCGCAGCACGGTGCTGCGCCAGCGGGTCACCACCGGAAGCGCGCGCATTCGAAGAGACGATCAGGACTTGAGACGCGCCTTCGAACGCCGCAATAAGGCTATGCGGGTCGGAGAAATCGCCGCGGCGGACCCGCACGCCGCGCTGCGCCAGATCATTTGCCTTCTCCAGATCACGCGCGCTGGCGCCCACCTGCTCCGCGGGCAGCTTGGCGAGCAGCGCCTCCACGATCTGTCGGCCAAGTTTGCCGGTGGCGCCCGTCACGATGATCATCGGAGTTCTCCTGTTTGGGCGCGGTCCGAGGTGACAAGCCCACGAAGTAGCAGCGACAGTCGTTGGTCCAGAACAGTTTGAGGAGATTTTTTTGGCCCGCCCGACGATCGGCGGCCAAAGGCCGCGAGGACGGCGTCGACGGCGCCGGATCGACGATCGCGTCAGCGGGTGGAGCCAGACCGGTTCCGCCAGCGGGCCGGTCAGGCAAACGCCCTGGCGGCAAACCGGTTTCTCACGAGGCGTA
The DNA here is from genome assembly GCA_014378995.1 of Hyphomonadaceae bacterium. Classification (GTDB taxonomy): domain Bacteria; phylum Pseudomonadota; class Alphaproteobacteria; order Caulobacterales; family Aquidulcibacteraceae; genus Vitreimonas. Next base: position 7,505 of record JACMMP010000146.1, on the reverse strand, counting down.
GGGCATCGACAGCGCCACGAAGTCGATGTCTCGCCCGCCGCTGCAGCGATGGGCGTGTGTCAGGGGCGTGTCGGCGTCAGCTTGCGTCAAGAATTCCGAACGCTGATCTATGTTGTGCTCCCAACTGCAGAGGCGTGTAAGGTCAATCGACCTTGGGCAATCGGACAAGGGTTGCCGGTTCTTGAGAAACGCTCTCGCTCCCGATGAGCTTCGCAGGTGACAATCATGACCGCCACCGAGCCCGCAAACCTGGCCCCCGAGCCCGACGCTCAGGGTCAGGCCGCGCTTCTGCTGACCGAAAGCCTGATCCATACGCTGGTCGATAAAGGCCTCCTCACAATCGCCGATGCCGTAGCTTTGGTGCAGAGCGCAGCCGAGGTGAAGGTCGAAGTGGCCGACGAGGCCGGGGAATCGAAGGGCAGGATGCGGGAGTCGCTGGCCTTTCTGTCCAAGATGGCGGGCAGTTTCGGCGCCGATGCCGCATCGCGTGCACGTCTGACGGCTAAAGTCGTCAAGATCGGCGAGTAATCTTGGACCGCCCGGATATGGCGTGATTATCGCGCCACTAGAATTGACGCGCAGCGGCAAGAAAAACATTCGAACCGGAGAGTTCAGACGCGCCCATCACTCAAGCTGCGCGACGGAGCCGTCGGTGAAGATAGTTGTCATCGAATCCAGCGATTGACACCAGCTTGCAAATGTCGGCGATGATCAAGGTTCCAGCGGTCAGTTCCATGACCCCTCCAAGGCGCAGCTTTCGAAGCACACGATTGACGTGCATCGAAGTCAGGCCGAGTGCGTCGGCGAGGACGGCCTGGGTCAGCGGCATCTCGAACCGACCGTCCTCGGTTAGCCCGATGTTGCGGGCCCTTACGTAGAGTTCGCACATCAGGTGCGCCACACGCTGGAGGCTGTCCCGGCGCCCCATGCTGACGATCCAGGCGCGCAAGGTGTCCTCGTCGACCAGCTGCGTCCACCAGAAGGCGCGGGTCAGTGTTGGACGAGTGAGGATGAGCTCCTCCATGCGAGCATGATTGATCGTCGCCACCCGCGCCGCCGTGATCGTGGCGATGCTGTGCTCCATCGCCGACAGCACGGAAGCGTGCATGTCGCAGCAGTCGCCAGGCATCAGAAATGCCGTGATCTGACGCGTGCCTTCCGGCAGGAGCTTGTAGCGACAGGCCCAGCCTTCCATGATAACGAAAATTGGTCCGGGTTTGTCGCCCTCCCGAATCAAGTCGTGCCGCGCCGGCACGACGACTGGTTCGCTGCAAGCTTCTTGCAAGAGCGCGGTGTCCTCGTCCGACAAGCTGGCGAACTCACTCAGTTTGCGAAGGAACGCGTTGGACACGTCAGTCTCTCAAGTTTGGCCAACGCCCTAGGTAGCCGACCCAAATTGCCGAGGCCCCCGCGAGATTGCTGTTTCCTATTGCAGGATTGCGCTGCCCTCGCCTGCCGCGGCGCGCACGCCAATTGCGTGCCCGGAAGGTCAGGTGGGTGATTGCGCCACGACAGACAATTATCGACAGTAGAATAGATAATTCGGTCCGCTCGACCTTTGCGGCCTGTGCTTAGTGGCTGCGCTGCTCACGTGCGGCGTGACCTCGCATGGACCGTGTTTCGAGGTCGATCAAATCCGGGAAGACGAGTCCGCCGGGTCGGCAATCGCCGAGTCTCTGCTGGTGTAGACGCGGCAACAGGGCGTTGTCTGGCTTGATGTGCTGCCCATTCGCGGTCGCAGAGTGAGATTCTCATAACTCACTGCCGGTAGTGGCTCGGCGTGACGCCCGTGGATCGGCGAAAGGCAGAGGAAAAATTTGTCGGGTTGTCGTAGCCACATGCAAGCGCGATCTGGATAACCGGCGCCTCAGTGTCTTTCAGAAGCTTTCGCGCCCTTTCCATCCGTAGCTGCGTGAGCCTTCGAAACGGAGTGTCGCCATAAGCCTTTTTGTAGGAACGCAATAAGTGAAAACGACTAATGTCAGCTATCCCCGCCAATACCTCCAAAGAGATCGGCTCACTTAGATGATCACGCATATAATCATCCACGCGCCGCAGCCTGTTCCGCTCTCGGGAGGGCGGGGGCAGCGGCGCAAATCCGCCATACCGTCGCAAGAGGTGGACAGAGAGAAAGGCCGCCGCAGTCTCCGCATACAAATCCGGAAAACCCTCGGACGACGCGTCTCTCAGGTCGAGCATCGTCCGTGCGATAAGGCGATCCTCACCTTTTAGAACATAAGGTATCTCGACCGCCTGGTCGCGGCCCCAGAGCTTTTCCGCAGCGCCGCGCAGAGCGACGTCCGGCAACTGCAACTGCAGGTGAGACACTGGCGGTCCGTCTCGCCAACGCAGCGTCTCACAATCGCCTACGGGGATCATGCCAAGACTGCCGACCTCAAGCTGTGCTTCCTGCCAGACGCGCCCATGGCGCGACTCGATCGGACAGCCGCCGCGGGTTATGAGAACGAACAGTTGATCGGACGTCGCCGCCGTCGTGAACTCCTTTACGGTTCCGGGCTCGTCGTACCCACGAAGCAACAAAGACCGCCAACCCGCTTGCCAACTGCAATGCGTCATCACCCCAGGAAGAACGGTATTGGCTTCCAAGCTCGGCGTTAAGCGCCGCGCTTTATGTTGCCTACGCTTGTCAACCGTCACGACATTTTGTCCTCATTGGCATCCGCTGACTTCGGCGCAGCACACGCGCAGGTGAAATCGTGCTCATTGGTAACAGATCGGGTCAAGGTTCGGTCAAGGGTCCGAGGGCGAGAGCGTTCAGCCGAAGACTGCGGGCTTCAGCGCCTCCTCACACCACTGGCGGAAACTGGTTGGCGTCGTGTTCTCCGGTGTTCGCTGCTCGGCGTTGTCGAGGCCGTTATTCTTAGCGGAAGCCATGTCGGTCATGCCTTGAGCCATGGCGTCGGACATTCCGCGTTCAATGAGTTGTGCCTTGGAAGCCGCAAAAGGAATCTGTTGAAAGCGGACCGGTTTGCCGAGAACTTCCGACATGATCCGCGCCATGTCGTTGAACGAAAGGTCTTCGGGCCCCAACACTGCGGCATGATCCACGCCGCTCCAGGAGGTGTCCAGCAGCAGCCTGGCGGCGACGGCGGCGATATCGCGGGTGGCGCAGGCCGGCAGCTTGAGGTCCCCATTGATCGGTGAGAAGAACACGCCCTTGGTCTTGATCGACTCGGCCTGCCGGAGAAGATTGTCCATGAACGACGGGTTGGTGACCGCTCGATAGCTTACACCCGAACTCGCGATCAGGTCGTCCATCGCGAACGATGCCGTGACGAACCCCGCCTGCCTCGCTTGAGCCGTCCCACGACCGAGCGCGGTGATACCGACGACCCGCTTGACACCCTGCGTGCGGAATGCCTCGCAGGCCGGCCGGCTGAAGTCGAGATAGGCGCTCTCGACGCTGTCGGCCTGAGGGTCCGGCGGAACGAGCCAGAATACAGCGTCGGCGCCTTCGAACGCCTTGGTGACGACGTCGAAGTCGCCGTGCGAACCCTGCACAACATCGACGCGAGCGCGTGTCTGCGCAGGGAGCGCGGAGGGATCGCGCGCGATGATGCGAACTGGATCGCCGTTTGCGACGAGGCGCTCAAGCACCTGATGGCCTATGGCGCCGGTGGGAGCGGTGACGACAATCATCGAAGCCTCTTTCTTTTTCCATCCCCGACGGGTCGGGAAAACCGCGGAACGCCCGCAAGCGCGCTCATGATCTGGCCGGGGGTGCAATAGCCGCACTGGAAGGCGTCGTGATCGATGAAGGGACGCTGCATGGGATGAAGCGTGTCACCCGTCGCCAGCCCCTCAATGGTAAAGATTCGCGCGCGCTGTACGGACACAGCTAGCGTCAGGCAGCTCAGAACGCGTTGCCCCAACGTGGACGGTGCAAGCGCTGCACTGTCCATGGTCGCAGCCCTTCTTGGAGCCGTTCAAACCGACCTTCTCGCGCAGCGCGTCAAGAAGCGTCGTTCGCAAGTCCGCCGAGAACTGGCGTCGCCCTCCGTTGATCGTCAGCGCCATCGCTATCGCAGGTCCAGCAGGAACCGCCGCCGCCGGTTGTGTCGCTGAAGTTATGGTTCCCAGTACGCCAGCTGCCACCGGCGTCAGCGCTCCCCAGCCCATCACCGAACGGCGGCTTGGCCCGGCCTGCCCGATATCGGGATCCTGGTCGTCCATCAACTCCTGGTCCGTCATTGAGCTGACGGGATTCATGTTAGTCTTCCTCGTCTCGGCGCTCTCTGATCCAGATCAGTGTCGCCGCGATATTTCAGCGGGCCTCGGCGATCGCGTGCATCGGTTTCACGGCCGGCAACGCGGCGCTCGCCGAGGAATACTTAGCGCTCAATGCTGGATTTTGCGGGCTCTCAACCTGTCCGTTGGAGAATCCGGGCGACATTTGCGGACGGCTCGCAATCCCCCCGCAGCGGCTGGCGAATATTGTACTTCTGCCCAGCCAATCGGATCGGCACGCGCAGTTGCCCTTGGTTTGAAGGAATTGAGGCCCACTATCGATAGCTGCCGCTAGGCCTGCATCGAATACGCCGGTAGTGCGCCTTAGCAACAAGGGGCGTGCCCCTCGCCCCGCAATCTCGCTTTGCACACGCGGTGCGCAACTTATTCGCATCGCCACTAGACCGCTTCGAGTTCAAGAACTCGGAATTGCCCAACGACCGGCCACTTCATCCCAATGCCGGACCTTAGAAGTGGCGCATCGCATAGCGGACGTTCACCGAGTTCAGCGAGCGCGGCGATACGTTCCATTTTTTTCGCCGCCGTAGTCCGCGATGTAGGCAGGTTGAACCGCTATCCGCGCGGAACACCGCGGCTCTTAGACCCGGCGATACTACTCCAGGGTTTCGTTGTACGCCTCACGGGCTTTGGCCAGAGCCGTCAACGCCGTCAGTTCGGCCGTATCGCGGGCGATCTCCGATAGTTCTGCCTGGCGCTGCGCATCGGCTACGTCGGACAACGCCCCAAGAGCGGCAGGTCCTGTGGCGTCGTTTGCCCCGGCCGAGATCGAAGAAAGCGCGCCGTTGGTGAAGGTCGCGCCACGGCTGCGTGCAAACAACGGGCTACCCTCGATTGAAATGCGCTGCAGCGGGCCGAGCTGAAAGACCGACAGATTGAGCGGCGCGCTGGCACCCCAGCCAATCTCGCGGCATGCGCCCTCAGTGCGGCTGAGTATCGCACGAACGCGAACGGGATTGCGATGATAGACGCCGGTGAATTGCGTTGGGCTGACGCTGGACTCGGCAAGGCGCGTTGTCGGGGCGCCGTCGGGCGGCGGCGGATGGATGTCCAGCAATTGACAGGACGCGGGCAAAGCCGAGAGCTCGTCTTCTTGGGTAGCGGGCGCCGGCAACTGCGTCTCCGGCCGCAATTGCAGATCGAAGGACATCAACGTGCGAAGACTCGCGCGCATCGCCGCGTGCGCGGGGTCGGTGGCGCTGATGTTGAATTGACTGGGCGTCATTCTGGCCACGGGATCGGTCGCAATCGGGAACGTGCGCTCGAGTGCGTCAGCTTGAGGCAGCCAGCGATAACGGACATTGAATCGCAGCTCATTGTCACGGATGTCGAGAATACGCAGAAGCGCCGCATTGCGCATTTCGACGATCCGGCCGCGCTCCTGCCAATTGGCGCGCGTCGGCCCGAGATTGGCGTCGTCGTCCGTCGGTTGGCGCGCGATGCGCAGATCTAGCGCCGCCAGTCGCTCGTCAAGCGCTTCCACGAGAGCGCGATGCTCGCGCCGGCGCTGCAACGCGGTGACAACCGCGTCGGTGCAAGGGACGAGCTGGACGCTGCCAGCCGTTAGCAACATGCTGCCGCTCGCGACGCTCGCAAGGCGCACCAGCGCCGTAACCGTCTGGGTGAGCTGCGGTTGCGATCGATAATTGACGCTGGTCAGCACCTGGTCGCCGTTGACTTCGAGCTTCGCTTCGGCAAGCGCGACGGCAAAGCCCGACCAGCGGTCTGCATCGACATCGAACCAGAAGCGCGGATCGGGATCGGCGCGCACGAACGAATCGATCGTCACGCTGACAAGCGCCAGCCCCTGGTCGGGCCGCTCAACGGTGACCTGTTGCTGAGCACAAGCGCGCACCTCATACGTGGCGGTGATGTCAACCACCGTTACCGGCAATTTGTAGGTGACGAACGTTGCAGCGTCGCGCGTTCGCACTGGCGTTGGGACGGCAGCCTCCCCTTCGCCGCTCGAACCCCATGACGGGCGATCAACGTACGGACGCGACACAACGCCGACACCGGCGCAACCACTGGCCGCGACCGCGACCGCAAGGATCAAAGCTCGCATTCGCCCCTCCACTCTGGACGAGTATTACCTCTGGTTGAGTTTTGTGCAATCTTGGTAACGCTCGCTACAATCACGCGCTTCCCTTCAGCAGGATGGCGAGCGCGCGCGAGGCGTTGGGCAGACCGCGATTTGCTCGATCTTGGGGCAGAGTTTCCGCGCGATGACAGGAAAGGAGGATCGCATCCTCCAGCTGACCGGCGCTCGCTTTGGGACTGGCCTGCGCCAGTAACGCGGCGAGCCCAGCCACATGCGGCGCGGCTTGCGAGGTGCCCGAGGCGAGCGCGATCCCGCCCTTTGGCGCGCACGAATGAATGGCGACGCCAGGCGCCGCCAAGTCCGGCACGAGCGAACGCTCCTCGCGATCGAACCGCTCACTCGCCGAACCCGGCCACATCGTCTGATCTTCCGCGCAGGCGCCGACAGAAAGCACGGTTGTAAGATTGGCGGGGGCGCAGCTCGGACCTGGATACACATTGCCAATCGCGCCGATCGGCAAGATGCCGGCCGCCCGAACGCGTTTCATGATGTCCGCGAAGATCGCCGCGCCTTTTTCGACGCCGATCGACATGTTCAGAATTCGCGGCCGCTGGAGCAAGATCCATTCAAGACCGGCGAGGACGCGTTCCCGGTAGAAATCGCCTTCGTCGATCGCCAGCGCCACGCACAGGTTCGCACCTGGAGCGACGCCATAATAAGCATTGTTGTGAGCACGCGCACAAATGATGCCTGCCGTGTGGGTGCCGTGTCCGCCGATCCCGTAATGTGAACTTGGACCCAGTTTGCGGCCCAGCACATCGAACGCCGCGAAAGGGCCGATCGCCGGATTCAACGCTATGTGCTTGGCGACGCCGCTATCAAGGTGACCTACGGTGACGCCCGCGCCTGTCAGACCCCGCTCCCAAAGATCCTTGGCGCCGATCGTCTTCACCCCCCACTCGATGCCCGCGTCAATCGCTGATGCGGAGATCGGAGCGGCGCCGATCAGAAAGAAAGAAGGGGCGAGCGCGACGTTCGAAACAGCGCGGTGCCGTTCAAGCGCGCGAAGGCCTTTTTCCGCCACCGTGCCTTGAACCACCCCAAGGCGCGGAAAGTAGACGAAGGATGCGTCAGCCACACTTTCGGGAGCACCAAGGGGCAGCGCCGATGTCGTGCGATGCCGCGGCGCGAACGCGTG
>JACMMP010000145.1 GCA_014378995.1 Hyphomonadaceae bacterium | reverse complement strand
GCCGGGGCAAACCCCGCCGGCGCCTGCGCCCGCGCCACAAGCGGCGTTGCCCGCCAACCGCCCGGCTGCTGCGCCAGCAGCCTAACGCGCGTGTTAAGCACGAATATCGCGGGCGCGCAGTGCGCGTTTGTGCCAATGATGTGCGGCCATGATGATCTCTGTCGTGATCCCTACGCTCAATGCAGCGGCGCATTTACCGCGCGCGCTCGCGCCGTTGGTGAGCGGCGCGCACGAGGGGCTGGTCAAACAGGTCATCGTCGCCGATGGCGGCTCGACCGATGAAACATTGGAGATCGCCGACGCCGCGGGCTGCGACATCGTCGTGAGCGAACCAGGCCGCGCCAAGCAGATGCGCGCCGGCGCGCTTGCCTCGCGCGCGAACTGGCTTTTGTTCCTGCACGCCGATACCGCGCTCGGTTCCGGCTGGGTGAGCGAAGCGGAGCGCCACATGAGCTTGCCGCAGGCCCGCAAGCGCGCCGCCACGTTTCGCCTGGCGCTTGACGAAGATTCCGCCGTCGCCAGGCGCATCGTTTTTTGGGCGCGTCTGCGCGCACGCGTGATGAAACTGCCTTACGGCGATCAGGGGCTCTTGATCTCGCGCCTTTTGTACGACGCGCTCGGCGGCTATCCGGATCAGCCGGCGATGGCGGACGTAGAGATCGCGCGCCGCATCGGCCGCAAGCGCCTCGCCATCCTCAACACCGAGGCGTTCTCGAGCGCTGAGAAATACCATCGCGACGGCGACATGCACGCGCTGCGCAATATGGGTTTGATGGCGCGCTATTTCCTCGGCGCAGATCCGGTCGAACTGGCGAAGGCCAGCCGCTCTTGATCAGCGCGAAGCTGTGCGCAGGTCTAGCGGCGCATAGATCGCCGGACCCCCCGCGACGAGGCGATCCAGTTCCGGCGTCGGTTGCCCATAGCGCTTGCGGCAGAGCGCCATGTGCGAGAGCGCGCGCTCGGCATAGTCGCGGCTTTCAGCGCGCGGCATGGTTTCCAGCAACAGCAGCGGATCGATGTCGGACGGCTGCGTCGCCAGCCAACGCGAAAGCCAGCCCGGCCCGCCATTGTAAGCGGCGAACACGCGCCCGAGATCCCCGTCATTGTGGAACTCGGTCATCAGCCACTCGATGTAGCTCTGCCCTAGCCGCATGTTGAGACCCGGTTCAAACAGCGGCGCCGGCGCGCTGCGATAATTATGACTGCGGTCCATGTCGCGCGCGGTGGAGGGCAGCAATTGCATCAGCCCGCGCGCATTGGAAACGCTCACGGCTTTCGGATTGAAATAGCTCTCTTGGCGCACCACAGCGTAGATCAGCGCGCGATCGAGCGAAAAACCGTTCTCCGGCTCGAACGAGGTGGCGGGGCAAAAGCCCGCAGCCACATCGGGGCCGCCATATTCGGCCGCGCGCAATTGCGCCGCCGGCGCATGCAGCGCAATGGCGAACGCCAGGAAGGTGCGGTCATCGTCGGATGAGAGATCGGCGTGTAGCCGGCGCAATTCGCTTTCGACTTCCAAGAGGCGTCCAAGTTGCGCCAAAGCCGCCGCTCGCCGCGCGCCCGGATAGCGCTCGACGAACCGCGACAGCGTGTTTTCGTCCACTGGCGGCGGTTGGAATGCGAGCGGGCTTTCGCGGCCGAGCTGCGCTTCGGCGAGTTGGCCGTAGAATGTCCACGGCCGTTCGGCCGCTGCATTGAGATGCTGCGCGACGCCGCTTGTCTCGCCCGCGGCAAGCCGCGCGCGCGCCGCCCAATAATGCACCGCCGCAAACGCCCAGCCGCCGTGATGGCGCCACTGCGCCGAAGCTTCAAATTGGCGAATTGCTTCAGCGTAATCGTGCTGGCGATACGCGATCAGCCCTAATTGCCATTGCGCCTGGCCGCTGCGCGGGCCGCCGACCTGCGCTTGCGCAAGCGCGCGTGCGCCTTCCATGTCGCCAGCGCCGATGCGCTCGTGAATGCGTTCGATGGCGACGCGCGCCGAAGCGCTGTCGTCCGCGATCGGGGGCGGCGTG
>JACMMP010000144.1 GCA_014378995.1 Hyphomonadaceae bacterium | reverse complement strand
ATGACGCGCGGCGCGCCGGGAAGATCGCGAGGCAGTTCGCCCTGCGCTGGCGCTGGCTGCGGCGGACGCTCCGCGCCCGTACGCTTGCCCAGCGTGGTGTAGAGGCGAAACAGCACAAAGCCGGCCACGAACGCCAGCACGACAATCTCAATCAGGCTCTGGTCCAAAGGACAAACTCCAGGGCGCATTCCGATGCGCCGACAATTAAGATAATGCCAACAGCCGGCTACTTCTAGCGCTGTTGCCTCGCGCCCGCTTGCGCCCCATTCTAGCCGCTTAGTTCCCAGGATCGCACCGAAAGCTGGCGCATGAACACGCACAACGCTTCAGACGGCGCCCCGCCACCAGCAGACTCCCCTCACCTGCGCGTACTCGCCCAATATGTGAAGGAGCTGTCATTTCGCAATGCCCAGGGCGCGGCGGGCCAAGCCTACGATATCCAGCCCAGCATCGACATGGGCGTCGAGGTAAAGTCGCGGCCCATGGGTCAGGGCGAAGCGACCGAGGTGGATCTCTGCATAAACGTCCACGCCAAGCGCCAGGATGCGCTGATGTTCTCGGTCGATCTGGTCTATTCGGGCGTTTTCCAGTTCATGAACGTGCGCCCGGACGATGTGGAGCCGCTGATCTGGATCGAGTGCCCGCGGCTGCTCTTCCCGTTCAGCCGCCAGATCCTGGCTGAAATCACGCGCGAAGGCGGCTACCCGCCCCTGCTGATCAACCCGATCGATTTCACCCCGCTCTACTGGGCCGAGCTGCGGGACCGCGAGCAGCGGGGCAGTGTGCCGCTGGCGGATATGGGCGGCAGCCCGACCTCCGCCGCCGCCTTCTAGCTGACTTTCCGCCAGAGGGCGTTCGGGCCGAGCCGGTCGATGAACGCCGCATGCGCGGCTTGCTCGTCCGCGGTCGCCAGCGGCGCCAGCGGCGTCGGCCGCGGCTGACGGCGTACGAACTCCACCGGGCGCAGCACCGACGCGTTTTCCGACGCAGCCTCGCCGGCGTCGAACACCAGGCGTTGTTCGCGTCCGCCTTTGAGGTGCAGATACACTTCGGCGAGGATGCGCGAGTCGACCAATGCGCCGTGGCCGCCCGCGCCTTTGCGCGCGGCGAGATCGAAGCCATAGCGATCGAGCTGGAAGCGCTTGGCCAACGCATCCAGCGAGCACGACGCGCCAGGAAAGCGTTTGCGCGCAATCGCCAATGTGTCGATGAAACGCTCGTTTCCAAGCAATTCGCGTGAGCAGCGCCTCAGCTCGGCGTTTAGAAAGCCTTGGTCGAACGACGCGTTGTGCGCGACCAGCGGCGCATCGCCGATGAATTCCATGAAGTCGCCGATGACTTCAGGAAACCGCTTGTGATTGCGCAGGAAATCCAGCCTGAGGCCATGCACCCGCACCACCTCTTCCGGCACGTCCCGATCCGGATTGAGGTAGGCGTGAAACTCACGCCCGGTGCGCTCCAAATTCACGATCTCGACGCAGCCGATCTCGACAATGCGATCGCACTGTTTGGGATCTTGGTGATCCGGGAAAACACCCGTTGTTTCCGTGTCGAACAGGATTTCGCGCATGCGTTCGTGGCTAATCGTGTTCGCGCAGCGCGTCCAGCACGGCTCTGACTTGCGCCCGCGTCGCATCGAAGGCGCCGCTGGTGTCGATCACGAAATCCGCGCGCGCGCGCTTTTCGGCATCGGGCGTCTGCCGCGCGAGGATGGCCTCAAACTTCTCGGGCGTCATGCCGGGCCGCGCCAGCACGCGCGCGCGCTGCACCTCCGCCGGCGCAGAGACGACGACGACTTTATCGACGAACTTTTGTCCCCCGCCCTCGAACAGGAGCGGGATATCCAGCACTACGACGTCCGCCCCGCTCTCGCGGCGGGACTGCAAAAACTCCGCCTGCGCTTGCCGGACGAGGGGATGGACGATGGCTTCCAGGCGGCGGATGGCCGCGTCGTCCCCCACCACGCGCGCTGAGAGGGTGGTGCGATCTATCGCGCCGTCCTTGGCCACACCGGGGAACGCCCCCTCTACCAGGGCGACCGCCGCGCCGCCGGCGTCGTACAGCGCGTGCACGACGGCGTCAGAATCCAGGAAGGGCGCGCCCTCCTCCGCGAACATCTTCGCGACGGTGCTCTTGCCCATCCCGATCGAGCCGGTAAGGCCAACCACGATCATGTCAGCGCCGCCGTGAGGCGCTCGCGGGCCTTCACAACATCGGGCTTGACGCCAAACCAAATTTCAAACGCCCGCGCGCCCTGGTGGATAAGCATCCCGAGGCCGTCCATCGTGACTTGCCCGCGCGCGCGCGCCGCGCGCAGCAGGCCGGTTTCCAGCGGGCGATAGACAATGTCGGCGACGATCGCCGTGGGGCGGCAGAACTCGAGCGGCCAAGCCTGCGCCGGCTGACCTGCCATGCCGAGCGTTGTGGTCTGGACGATCAGGTCCGCCGCACCAAAGCCGCGCTCAAGATCATCCCATCGGAGCGTGCGTCCATTCTGAAACATCGCCGCCGCGGCCTCGCCGCGGGCATGTGTGCGGTTCGCAAAGTGCACCCGGTCCACATGCGGCGAGAGCGCCTGCCCGATCCCAACGGCCGCGCCACCGGCGCCAACAATGAGCACGCGCTTTACGCTTGTGCGCCAGTCGGGCGCGGCTTCAGACAAGGCGTCGAGAAAGCCGAGCCCATCGGTGTTGTAGGCAGAAAGGATACCATTCTCATCCCACCACAGGACATTGGCGACGCTGAGGTCGCCTCGATCCGCCGCCCTCGCTGCGGCTTCCTTGTGCGGCACGGTGACGTTGAGGCCCGCAAAGCCGAGGCCTTTCATGGCGCGGATCGCGGCAACCGGATCCTCGCTGCGCAGCGGCAACGCCACGTACACGGCATCGAGTCCGTGATCGGCGATCCAACCATTGTGCATCAGCGGCGAAAGCGAATGGCTCACCGGATCGCCGATGACGGCGAACACCTTGGTGGCGGCGGTGATGTTCATGTGCGCACGACGCCATGTTCGCGGAGGAACGCGAGCAACGGCAACAGCGGCAGGCCCAGCACGGAGAAATAGTCGCCCTCCACGCGGTCGAACAATTGCGCGCCGAGGCCTTCGAGTTGGTAGGCGCCGACGGATCGAAGCACCGCCTCCCCCGCTTCAGCCAGATAGTAATCGAGGAAGGCGTCCGAGAACGCGCGCATGCGCAATCTCGGCGTTTCCATGTGCCGCCAGATCACCGCGCCGTCTTTTGCGACGACAGCTGCTGTCAGCAAATCGTGCGCGCGTCCGCGCAGGCTCTGCAAATGCTCGCGCGCCTCGGCCGCATCCTGCGGCTTGTCGAGCACCCTGCCTTCGACCGCTAGCATCTGATCGGCGCCAATCACAAAGCCCGCACGCCTGCGCGAAACGGAAAGCGCCTTCAATTCGGCCAGCGCGTCGGCCTGGTCGCGCGGCTTCATGCCTTCTGCGCGCAGGCTCGCCTTTGCCGCTTCTTCGTCAACGCGCGGGATTTCCACCTCGAACACGAGCCCGGAATCTTCCAGCATCTTGCGCCGCGCGGCGCTTCCGGAAGCCAGGATCAGCGTCACGGCTCGCGATGCTCCGCCAACAAATTCAGCACTTGAGCCGCAGTTTCCTCGATCGAGCGGCGCGACACATCTATGGTCGGCCAGCCTTCGCGCTCGAACAGTTTTTGCGCCTCCATGACCTCACGCCGCACCGCATCTTCATCGGTGTAGTCGCCGGCCCGCGTCTCCTTCATTGCCGCTAAGCGATTGCGCCGGATGTGTATCAGGCGGTCGGCGGAAATCAGCAGCCCGACGATAAGCGGGCGGTTCGCCCGGAAGAGAATGTCCGGGAGCGGCACCCCAGGCACGATCGGCACGTTGGCGGCCTTGATGCCGCGGTGAGCGAGATAGACGCTAGTCGGTGTTTTCGAGGTGCGGCTGACACCGACGAGGATGACGTCGGCAACCGATAGCTCGACGGCCTGCTGCCCGTCATCATGGTACATCGCAAAATCAAGCGCATCGATCCGCTTGAAATATTCGGCGTTTAACTTCCGCGCCGCGCCGACGCGGTGGTTGAGTTCGAGCCCAAGATAGCGGGAGGTGATGTCCAAAACTGGATCGAGCACCGCCACGCATGGCATGTTCAACTTGGCGCAGGCGTCCTCCAGCATCGCCCGGTGTTCGAGATTGGAGAGCGTGAACATCACCAGGCCAGGCGCCGACTCCAATTCGCGAATGACCCGCTCCAGCTGCCGCGCCGAGCGGACCAGGAAGTAAGAGTGTTCAACCGGCAGGATGTTGTCGAATTGGGCGCACGTGGCTCGCATAACGCCCGCCAGGGTCTCACCCGTGGAATCCGACACTAGGTGGACGTTGAAATAGATGGCGAGGCGTTCACGCATTGGGCTCACATATCAGGCTTGCTCGGGGTGTGGACAAGCTGTTGGTTTCTGCAGGCCAAACGAGCGTCGCAGACCCAAAAGGCGCTTCAAGCCGAAATCGACCTCCCCTCATGCGCGATTCCTCCCCGTACTCTCCACAGTGCGGCATTGTGGACGAGTGGGAATCACAGCTGCGAGGTAGCGGCAACAAACGCTTTGAAGCCAATGGCTTCGCGACTGGAGCCGGCAGGGATAAGTCTGTGGATTGGGTGTGGGCATCCCAGTTGTCCCGGTTTGCGTATCGCCACAACAACGAGTCCTCATTAATCACGATTCAGATTTTAGAGTTTGGAAGAAGTCATGGCCCACCGGGAAAGCCTTCCCGCCCTCTTGCGTGTCTTAAACGGAGAGCGGCTCGATCCGCCGCCGATCTGGATCATGCGTCAGGCCGGGCGTTACTTGCCTGAGTACCGGGAACTCCGGACACGTGCGAAGACCTTCCTTGAGTTTTGCTATTCCCCTGCCCTGGCGACCGAAGCGGTGATGCAGCCGCTGCGCCGCTTCCCGCTCGACGCCGCAATCCTGTTCTCCGATATCTTGGTCGTCCCTGATGCGCTCGGGCAGAAGGTCTGGTTCGTCGAAGGCGAAGGGCCGCGCCTTGAGCCGCTATTGCCCCTGACAGAGTGGAAGTTGGGCGAGCCGGAGAAAGCAATTCAGCGCCTGGCGCCTGTCTATGAAGCGGTAGAACGCATTAAGGCCGGTTTGCCCGACGGTGTGGCTTTGATCGGTTTCGCCGGCGGCCCGTGGACTGTCGCCACCTACATGCTGCAAGGCCGCGGCGGCGATAAAGACGAAGCGCGCCTGGCGATCTACCAGCGCCCGAACGATATCGATGCGCTGCTCGACGTGTTGGTGGAGACCACCGCTCAGCACCTCGCGGCCCAAGTGAAGGCTGGCGCTGATTGCTTGCAAGTGTTCGAAAGCTGGGCCGAGGGGCTGCCGCCGCTCGCGTTCCAACATGTCATTATCGAGCCAACGCGAAAGCTGGTCGCACGTTTGCGTAGCCTCGGCGTCACCGTGCCGATCATCGGCTTTCCGCGCGGCGCGGGCGCACAGATCGCGGCGTATGCGAACGAAACTGGCGTCAACGCATTAGGTGTCGATACCCAAACGCCGGCGGATTACGCGTTTGAAGTCACACCTGAAGGCATGGCGCTACAAGGCAATCTCGACCCGCAAACGCTCGTCGTTGGCGGGGAGGCTTTAGAACGCGCTGCACGCGATGTTCTAATTGCCTTCAAGGGCGCGCCGCACATTTTCAACCTGGGCCACGGCATCACGCCGCAGGCTAGCCCGGAAAATGTTGCGCGTTTGGTTGAAATCGTGAAAGGCGGCGCATGAGCGCTGCGCCTTTGGAAAAACCGCCCTCGTCCGAACCGGACGAAGGGCATGGTCTGCGCGTCATGACATCGCGCCGCGTGGCCATCATTCTGTTTAATCTCGGCGGCCCGGATTCACAGCAGGCCGTGCGCCCCTTTCTGTTTAATCTGTTCAACGACAAGGCCATCATCAGCGCCCCGCAACCGATCCGGTTTCTCATTGCGCAACTGATTTCACGCACGCGCGAAGAATTGGCGAAAGCCAACTACGCCTTGATGGGCGGCGGCTCGCCGATCCTGCCGGAAACCGTGAAACAAGCGGATGCGCTCGAAGCCGCCATCAGCAAGCGCGTAGGTGATGTGACGTTCAAGTGCTTTCCGGCGATGCGCTATTGGAAGCCGTTCGTGAAGGACGCGGCCAAAGCCGCGAAAGCATGGGGCGCCACCGATGCGATCCTCCTGCCGCTCTACCCGCAATTTTCCTCAACGACGACCGCCTCGTCGCTAAAAGCCTGGCGCCAAGCGAGCGACCTCCCCGCCTCCACCATTTGCTGTTATCCCGCCGCCGCGTCGTTCGCGCAGGCGCACGCAGACGCAATCTTGGAAACGTGGCGCAACGCCGGCTCGCCGCCGCGCCCGCGTGTGCTATTTTCCGCGCATGGTCTGCCGCAGAACGTGATCGACCGCGGCGATCCCTACCAATGGCAAGTCGAGCAAAGCGTAGCCGCTGTGCGCGCCTTACTTCCTGCCGACTGGGACACCCGCATCTGTTATCAATCGCGCGTCGGGCCGCTGAAATGGATCGAGCCCTCGACGGAGGCGGAAATACATCGCGCCGGCAAGGATGGCGCGGGCGTTATCGTCTCGCCGATCGCGTTCGTCTCCGAGCACGTGGAGACCTTGGTCGAACTCGACATCGAGTACGCCCATCTCGCCCAGCGGTTGCAGCTGCCCTTCTACCTCCGCGCCCCCACCCCCGGGACAACGCCGCGCTTCATCGACGCGCTGGCAGATTTGGCCGAGCGCGCTTTGGCCGCGCCGGGTAAGACACAGTCGGACTCGGGGGCTAGACTCTGCCCGGCGCAATGGGGTCTGTGCCCGCAGGGATCGTGATGGAGCGGCGAGGCAATGGAGCACATAATCGGTTACGACCTCGCCCGGGGCCTACACATTATCGCGGTCATCGCCTGGATTTCCGGGCTGCTGATGCTGCCGCGCTTTTATGCGTACGTCACGGCCTCCCAGCCGGGTGGCGAGCTTGAAGCCGCGATGCTCAAGGCGGCTCGCAATCTGCGCATGATTATTTTGACCCCGAGCTTTATCCTCGCTTGGGCATTCGGCCTCTTCCTGTTCGCCACCTATGTCAGCGGCGACTGGAGCCGGCCGATTGGTGAGGTCCTTGCCGCAGTCCCACATTGGTTTTGGGGCAAGCTCGTCCTGGTCCTGGGCTTGAGCGGCTATCAAGGCTTCCTATCTTCAGAGGGTCGGCGGCTGGCCAAAGGCGAGCGCCGGCATACCGAGCGGTACTGGCGGCTGATGAGCGAAGTCCCGTTCCTGGTCGCGATAGCGGCCGTTCTGCTAGCCACACTCGAGCCCTGAACCGTCCTAACCGGTTAAGCCCCGCTTGACGCGTGGGGCGCTATGTGGTGTCCATGCGGCCAACGCGCTTTCCCAGAGCGCGCGTGCGACGGCGGCGCCGCAACCTTTCTCAACCGCCGGACTTTCCTTTCAAACGGCCCTGCCCGAGCGCACTTCGCGCCGAAGGTCCGTCCCCCCAAACTTCCCTTCCGAGATATCTATGACCGAAACCCACGCCCTCGACGAACTCACTTCGCTAACGTTGCAGGAGCTCAAACTCAAACCGCCGACTGAAATCCTTGCTCTCGCGGAATCGCTGGAGATCGAGGGCGCCAACACATTGCGCACGCAGGATATGCTCTTCTCGATCCTAAAATCCGTCGCCGAGCGCGGCGTCGAGATCGGCGGCGCTGGCGTGTGCGAAATTCTTTCCGATGGCTTCGGCTTTCTGCGCTCGCCGCAATCGAACTACTTGCCGGGCCCGGACGACATCTACGTGTCGCCCCAGCAAATTCGAAAATTCGGGCTGCGCACCGGCGACACCGTCGAAGGTCAGATCAAAGCCCCAAAGGACGGCGAACGCTATTTCGCGCTGACCAAGGTCAATTCGGTTAACTACGAAGATCCGGACAAAGTCCGCCACAAGGTCCACTTCGACAATCTGACGCCGCTTTATCCGACTGAGCGGCTGAAGATGGAGCTCGACGACCCCACCATCAAAGACAAGACCGGCCGCATCATCGACATCGTTGCGCCGATCGGCAAAGGCCAGCGCTCGCTCATCGTCGCGCAGCCGCGCACGGGTAAAACCGTTATCCTGCAAAACATCGCCAAGGCGGTCGAAGCCAACCACCCCGAAGTGTTTTTGATTGTGCTGCTGATCGACGAACGCCCCGAGGAAGTCACCGACATGCGCCGCACCGTGAAGGGCGAGGTCGTCTCCTCCACCTTCGACGAACCGGCGCAGCGCCACGTCGCGGTGGCGGAAATGGTGATCGAGAAAGCCAAACGCCTGGCCGAGCACGGCAAGGACGTTGTTATTTTGCTCGACTCTGTCACTCGTCTCGGCCGCGCCTATAACACTGTTGTGCCCTCCTCGGGCAAGGTGCTGACCGGCGGCGTCGACGCGAACGCCCTGCAGCGCCCGAAACGCTTCTTCGGCGCGGCGCGCAATCTCGAAGAAGGCGGCTCGCTCACCATCATCGCGACTGCGCTGATCGACACCGGATCGCGCATGGACGAAGTCATCTTCGAAGAGTTCAAGGGCACCGGCAACTCTGAACTCCAGCTCGACCGCAAGGTCGCCGACCGGCGCATCTTCCCGGCTATCGACGTGCTGAAGTCCGGCACGCGTAAGGATGAGCTCATCACGCCGAAGGAGCACCTGCAGAAAATGTACGTGCTCCGCCGCATCCTCTCGCCGATGGGCACCCAGGACGCGATCGAGTTCCTGCTCGATAAGCTCAAAGGCTCGAAGAACAACGAAGATTTCTTCCAGAGCATGAATACGTAAAGCGCAACCGCGCTCCACAAGCTCCATCGTCATCCCGGGGCGTGCGCAGCACGAGCCCGGGACCCAGGGGTCAACACCGAGCTGGTTGCTCTGGTTGCCCCTCGGTCCCGGATCACGCTTCGCGTGTCAGGGATGACGATATGGCTTTGCAATGCTAGCACTCCTCCAAACGGAGGGACGCTCATGCTGAAAATCTATCACTCGCAAGGCGCACGCTCGCTGCGCGTTCTGTGGCTGTGCGAGGAAATGGGCGTGCCGTACGAAACGGCGGAAGCCTCGTTCTTCAAGCCGAGCGACGCGTTCAAAACCGTGAACCCGCTCCGCACCGTACCGGCGATGCAAGACGGCGACGTCACGATGATCGAGTCCGTCGCCATGATGATTTACATCATGTCCAAGCACGGCCCGACCGATCTTGAAGTGAAGCCGAGCGAAGCGGGCTACGCGGATTACCTGCAGTATTTGATGTTCGGCGAAGCGGGGCTCGCGGCTTACGGCAATCCCCTCGTCGCGACGCGCTTCATGGCGCCGGCCGACCAAAAGCAGAACTTCACCGCCGGCTATCTGAAGACTGCCATTCTGAAGCGCTTAGAGTTCGTCGGTGAGCGCTTGGACGGCAGGCCCTACGTCGCCGCCAACCGCTTCACCGCCGCTGACATCTCGATCGCCTACATTGCCACGGGCGCGAAATTCGTCGGTATCGAAGATGAGTTTCCGGCGAGCATTAAAGCCTACATCGAAAACCTCTGGCAGCGGCCAGCTTTCCAGCGCGCCGCCGCGGTGAAGTAATCAATACGGAGCGCCGGCGCCCTCGCCGCGGCAGCTATCGGCGCGCCGTGCTAGGGCGTAAGCACCAAGCTTCCAGTCGTCTTGCGCGCTTCCAAATCGCGATGCGCCTGTGCTGCATCCGCCAGCGCGTAACGGGTCGGCGGAGCGATCTTCACCGCGCCGCTAGCGATCACGCCGAACAAATCCGCCGCCGTCTCATCCAATTGTTCGATAGTCGCCGTGTAGTGAAACAGCGTCGGCCGCGTCAGAAATAGCGAGCCTTTCTGCGAGAGCGTGAGCGGGTGGATGTCCGGCGGCGCCCCCGACGCATTGCCGTAACTCACCATCATGCCGAGCGGACGCAAAGCATCGAGCGATGCGGCGAACGTGTCCTTGCCGACGCCGTCGTACACGACATGCGCGCCACCGCCGGTGATCTCACGCACGCGCTGCGCGATATCCTCGCGCCCCTGCACAATCACATGATCGGCGCCGAGAGCGCGCGCGATCTCCGCTTTCGCATCGCTTCCGACAACAGCGATGACGAGCGCGCCGAGATGCTTTGCCCATTGCGTCGCGATCTGTCCAACGCCGCCGGCGGCCGCATGGATGACGACGGCGTGGCCACGTTCCACGCGAAACGTCTTGCGCAGAAGATAACGCCCCGTCATGCCCTTAAGCATCGAGGCCGCTGCATCGTCGAAAGAAACAGCGTCCGGCAGCTTCACGGCCTTGGCTTCGTTGACAACGTGCGTTTCCGCGTAGGCGCCGATCGGCCCGCTGCAATACGCGACGCGATCGCCGGCCTTAAAGCGCGTGACGTTCGCGCCAATCGCATCGACTACGCCGGCCGCCTCCAAGCCCAAGCCGGTGGGCAGTGGATTTCTGTACAAGCCGCTGCGGTGATAGGTGTCGATGAAGTTCACGCCGATTGCATGATGGCGCACGCGCACTTCGTTCGCGCCAGGCTCGGGGGTTGCGATCTCGTCGAGCCGCATCACGTCCGGCCCGCCATTTTGCTCGATGCGTATAGCTTTCATCTATCCCTCGTCGATCCACGGTCATAGCGACCCGTTGGGCTGAGCTAACTGGCGCACCGCAGCGCCGCGTAGCCCTCTTCGCCGTCGGCGGCGTCGAGATCGCGTGCGGCTTCCGCAGCATCGTCAACCGCCACGATCTGCGCGCCGACGCGCGCGGCGTTCGCGAAGTCGCCGCCTTCTCCAAACATGCCGAACCGCGCCTCGACGCCGCGCGCCGCCAGCGCCTCGACCAGGCGCGCGTCCGGCGCTTCTGTGCCCAGCCACGCCACGATGTGATTGAGATTGACGCGGCGCCGCTCCAGCACATCCAGGTCGCGCGCGCCGGAGATCGTTGTGTAGATCATCGCCCCGGGCGCCAGCCGCGCCAGCCGTGCGGCGCCATCGATGTTGTAGGTGATGAACACCACGCGATCCATCGCGCCGGCCTCTTCCACCTCGCGCACCGCGTCCTCATAGGAGACGCTGCGCTTGATATCGAGTTCGAGGATGGCGCGTCCGTCCGCCCAATCCAGCGCCTGGCGCAATGTCGGCGGATGCTGGTCCAAAGTCGTGCCGTCTTCATCCTGAAGCCGCAACGCCTGGAACGCTTGCAGCGTCATTGCGCTGAGCGCGCCCGCGCCCTCAGTCGTGCGATCCACCGTATCGTCGTGCATCAGTACCAGTGCGCCGTCGCGTGTTTGGTTCACATCGACTTCGAGAAACGCCGGCGCTTGGCTAAGCGTGCGTTCGAACGTGGCGACGGCGTTTTCGGCGTAACCACGCGCCGGACCGCCGCGATGCGCGGAGACAATTGCGCCTCCGCTCGCGCGCACGCAGTCAAAGAACGCAGGCAGGTTAGTTGGCGGCGGAAAGTGCGGGGTGAGCTCGGGCGCACCATTCCACGGACCGTCCGCCGACCCCGGCTCGCGGTTCGATGCAATGTCGCCGCACGCCGCCAGCACCAGCGCCGCAGCCATTAGCGCGCGCTTCATGTGAGGTGCTGATTGAAGAAGTTGATGGTTGCGTTGTCGGCGAGATCGGTGCCGGCGCGGTCGTAGTGCTTGCCGCCTTCGCGCGTGAATGCGTGATCGAGGCCGGCATATTCGTGCACAATCACCAGCGGATTGCCGCTCAGCGTTTCGCGGATCGTGTCCAGCGCCTCAATCGGGATGAAGCTATCTTCGAGTGGATTGTGCAGCATCACCGGCTTTTTAATGCCGCCAGCTTCGCCGAGCGCGGTGTGGATGCCGCCGCCATGATACGCGACGGTCGCGTCAGTATCCGTCCGGCACGCCGCCAGGAACGCGATGTAGCCGCCCATGCAATAGCCCATGACGCCGGCCTTGCTGACGCCCCCAAGAGTCGAGGAATGGATGCGCGCCCAGGCGAGCGTCGCCGCCACGTCATTGACGCTGGCGTTCTTGTCGAGCTGGTTCATGTAATCGAGCGCCTGCTTCCATTCGGCTTCGCTCTGGTCGGTCAGATCGATGCCCGGCTTGATCCGCCAAAACAGATCCGGCGCCGCCGCCAGGAAACCCTCGCGCGCCAGCCAATCGGCCTTGCCGCGCATCACCGCGTTGACGCCGAAAATTTCCTGCACGACCACGACCGCGCCTTTGGGTGTGCCGCTTGGGCGGGCGACGTAGGCTTTGAACGCGCCATCCGGACCGTCGATCTCTACCCATTCACCCATCGTCGTCGCTCCGTCTCTGTCGCTTCAAGCTGGGCCGCGTTATAGACGCCTCAGCCGCGAAAGGAATTCGAGCCATGAAGTTCACCGTCAACGTTGAGTGCTCGCCGGAGGAAGCGCGCCGCTTCATGGGCCTGCCAGATGTCACGCCGATCAACGAGGCGCTGGTGTCCGAGATGGGTAAGCGCATGGAATCGAACCTCGCCATGATGAGCCCGGAGACGATGATGTCGTCCTGGATGAGCGTCGGCACCCAGGCGCAGGACGCGTTCGTGAAGCTGATGACCTCCGCGGCCGGCGGCGCAATGGGCGGCGCTTCACGTGAAAAGCCCTAAAGGCGGCTTAGATATTTTCACATGAAACCGGACACCATCGTCGCGCTGGCCTCCGGCGCGGGCCGCGCCGGCGTCGCGGTGATCCGGCTCTCCGGCCCTGCCTCAGGCCCGACGCTCAAAGCGCTGACCGACCGCGATCTGCCGCAGCCGCGCCACGCCACGCGCATGGCGTTCTGCGCGCCCGATGGCGGGCTTTCGCTCGATGACGGCATCGCGCTCTGGTTTCCCGGCCCGCACAGCTTCACCGGCGAAGACGTCGCCGAACTGCAGATTCACGGCGGCCCGGCCGTCATCGCCGCCATCATCGATGCTTGCCTCAGCCAAGCTGGCGTGCGCATCGCCGAGCCCGGCGAATACACTCGCCGCGCCTTCGAGAACGGCAAGCTCGATCTGGCCGAGGCCGAGGGCCTGGCCGACCTCGTGGACGCCGAGACCGAAGGCCAGCGCCGCCAGGCGCTCCGCCAGCGCCGCGGGGCCCTGAGCGCCGTCTATGAAGGCTGGCGAGGCAAGCTGATCGAGGCGGCGGCTCTGATCGAAGCCGAGATCGACTTTCCGGACGAGGACTTGCCCGGCGAACTTTTGCGACGGGCTGGGCCGCTACTTCAGGCGCTCGCAGACGACATGGCCCACCACCTTGACGACGCCCACCGCGGCGAGCGCATCCGCGACGGCTATCGCATCGCCATCATTGGCCCACCCAACGCCGGCAAGTCGAGCTTGCTGAACGCACTGGCCCAACGCGAAGCCGCCATTGTCAGCGAGATGCCGGGCACGACGCGGGACGTGGTGGAGGTGCGCCTCGTGCTGACTGGCTACCCAGTCTGGATCGCCGACACGGCAGGGCTCCGCGAAGCCGCCGACGCAATCGAGGCTGAAGGCATCCGCCGCGCGCTGGAGCGGGCCGAGGAGGCTGATCTGCGGATTGGCTTGGTGGACGGCAGCACTGACGATGCGACGGAGTGGGCTGCGGTGCTTCGGCCGGGCGATTGGATCGTCGTGAACAAATGGGACCAGCCTCGCGGTCCCGCGACGCGCGTTGCCGCCGAGGCTGCCCTGGAGATCGGCACTGCTCTCTACAATCTCAGCCTCACCGATCCGGCAACGCGCTGGCCAGTCGGTGATCTGGCCGATGAGCTTAGCGCAAAGGTCGCTGAAGCGCTCAGCCGCGAGGAGGCGCCGGTGCTGACGCGGGCGCGGCATCGGCGGCTGGTGGAAGAGGCGCAGGCGGCGCTGCTGCGTGCGATGCCGGCGCTCGAACAGGGCCCGGAATTGGCGGCCGAGGATGTGCGCGTCGCCGCCGATCAGATCGGGCGCTTGACGGGTCGCATCGATGTTGAAGATTTGCTCGACGAGATCTTCTCGAGCTTCTGCATCGGCAAGTGAAACTCGCACGAAAACCGCATGGAATGGGCAGTTTCACGCGAAACTGGTGAATTGAAATTAGCGGGTTGCACGTGAAGCGCGAGCGCAAAGCGCGCTTGGTGCTTCACGCCAACCCACCCATTCCGGATGCGCGAAGCGAGTCCGGGACCTATAAGCACGTGTGTTCGAAGGCGGCGCTCCAGCGCCGAATAATCGTGTTTATGGGTCCCGGGCTCGATGCTGCGCATCGCCCCGGGAATGGGTGTGAGCGTGAGCAAGTGACGCGGCAAACCCGCTCCTATATGAACCCCGACAGATGAGTTCAGAGCGCTCCTTCGACGTCATCGTCATCGGCGGCGGCCATGCCGGCTGCGAGGCCGCGGGGGCGGCTGCGCGCTTGGGCGCGCGGACGCTGCTGCTGACGCATAAGCTCGAAACCATCGGCGAGATGAGCTGCAACCCAGCCATTGGCGGCCTCGGCAAGGGCCACCTAGTCCGCGAGATTGATGCGCTGGACGGCGTTATGGGCCGGGTGGCCGACGCCGCCGGCATCCAGTTCCGGCTGCTCAACCGGTCCAAGGGCCCCGCCGTGCGCGGGCCGCGGGCGCAGTCCGACCGCAAGCTCTACCGCCAAGCCATGCAAGCGGCGCTGGCCGAGCAGGCGAACCTGACGATCGCGGCGGGCGCCGTTGAAGACCTCATCCTCCAACGCTTCCCGGCCGGCGGCGCAGCCGTCGAGCCGGGACCCAGGGAGGGTGTCGGAGACGCGGCCCCTGGGCCCCGGGTCTCGCTCCGCTCGCCCGGGGAGCGGGTTATGGGTGTGATCACCCAAGACGGCCGCGAGTTTCGCGCCCCCCGCATCGTCCTCACCACCGGCACATTCCTGAAGGGCGTCATCCATATCGGCGACAAGCGCATCCCCGCCGGCCGCCACGGCGAGGCGCCGGCCATTGGCCTCTCGGATCGCTTGTACGGCGCGGGTTTCGCGATGGGGCGGCTGAAGACCGGCACGCCGGCGCGGCTGCAATCCAGCTCGATCGATTGGGCCTCGCTGGAGCTGCAGCACGGCGACGAAATCCCATCACCATTTTCGTTCCTGACCGAGCGCATCACCAACAAGCAGGTGCCGTGCGGCGTCACGTATACCAACGCGGAAACGCATCGGATTATCGAAGACTCGCTGTCGAAGAGCGCTGTGTACTCCGGCGCTATCAGCGGCCGAGGCCCGCGCTATTGTCCATCGATCGAAGACAAGGTCGTCCGCTTCGTCGACAAGTCCGCGCACCAAATCTTCCTCGAACCGGAAGGGCTGGACGACGACACCGTCTATCCGAACGGCATCAGCACCTCGCTGCCAGAGGATGTGCAGGAGCAATTCATCCGCACCATCGCTGGGCTCGAGAACGTTGTCATCAAACGCCACGCTTATGCGATCGAGTACGACTACGTCGATCCGCGCGAGCTGATGCCGACATTGGAGACAAAGCGCATCGCCGGGCTCTACCTCGCCGGCCAGATCAACGGCACCACCGGCTATGAGGAAGCCGCCGCGCAAGGCCTGATCGCCGGCCTCAACGCAGCGCGCGCGGCATCCGGAGCAGGGCCGTTCGAGATCACCCGCGCCGAAGGCTATATCGGCGTGATGATCGACGACCTCGTTACGCGCGGCGTCACCGAGCCCTATCGCATGTTCACCTCGCGCGCCGAGTATCGTTTGTCGCTGCGCGCCGACAACGCAGACCAACGGCTGACGCCGAAGGGCATAGAGCTGGGCTGCGTGAGCTCGACGCGAAACGCTGCTTTTGCAACTAAAATGCGCGAAATCGACACCGCCCGCCAAATGGCTCGCGCGCTCAACCTGACGCCGCAGCAAGCCGAAGCGCGGGGCCTCAAAGTCAATCAGGACGGCGTGCGCCGCGATGCGCTGCAGCTGCTCGCGTACCCGTCCATCAGCTTCGATCAGCTCGCTGGCATCTGGCCCGAGCTCGGCTCGCTCAGCGTGCAAGCGCGCGAGCAGATCGAGATCGACGCGATGTATTCCGGCTACCTCGAACGCCAGGCGCTCGATGTCGAAGCCTTCAAGCGCGACGAGGATCTGCGACTTTCAACGGATCTCGACTACGCCAGCGTCGGCGGCCTCTCGAATGAAGTGCGCGAGAAGCTCGCGGCGGCGCGGCCCGTCACGCTTGGCCAGGCCTCGCGCATCGAGGGCGTCACGCCTGGCGCGCTCACCGCATTGCTGGCGCATGTAAAGCGCGAACAGAGGAAACGTGCATGAGTTTGACGCGCGACACGCTCTTCATCCTTCGTGCGCCGTTCGAGGATCACGAGCTTGCGGGCACGTGGTTCTGCACGTCGTGCGCGACGATGGAGGGCGCGCTGCTGGCCAATCCGCATTGGGCAAATCGCATCGATGTGAAGCGCATGGCGCATCTGCGTCCCCGCCACGACGTCATCGCGCTGATCGGCGAGGACAACCAGTCGATGCCGGTGTTGGTGCTGGCCGACAGCTCGACGCCGCCTGAGGGCGCCAAGGAATTCGAGGGCCGCTTCTTTCTCGATGAGCCCAAACCGATCACTCGCTACCTCGCCGCAAAATACGGCGGAGCAGGGCCGCACCCGTGAGCTGCGCTGGTTGTAAGTTGGAGCGCGCGGCCTCCGGCCGCGCATGCGTCGCCGGAGGCGCCGCGCTCCCGCCATGCAAGGGCGACGCCCCGTGAGCTATGGCCCGGACGAGTTCCAGCGCGACCTGGGCGCTCCCGTTCCCCGTGAAACAATCGCCCGGCTGGAGATCCATAAGCGCCTCCTGGCCGAGTGGTCCGAGCGGATGAATCTGGTCGGGCCTAAGGAGCTGGACCTGTTCTGGAGCCGGCATGCCCTGGATAGCGCCCAGCTGCTGCAACTCGCCCCTGAGGCGAAAAGCTGGGCCGACCTTGGTTCCGGCGCTGGGTTCCCGGGTCTGATCGTGGCAGCCTTTTTGGCCGATCAGCCCGATACCGTTGTCCACCTCGTTGAATCCACCGGCAAAAAGGCGGCCTTTCTGCGAGCGGTATCGGACGAAGCGGGCCTGCCGGTAAAGGTGTTCAACCAGCGGATCGAAGACTTCGGGGCGGGCGAGGGGCGGTATGACGTCGTTACCGCCCGTGCTTTGGCGCCCTTGAACCGACTCATCCCCTATGCGAAGCCGATTCTAGATCGCGGCGCGCAAGGTCTCTTCCATAAAGGCGCTGACATAGACGCCGAGCTGGCCGCCGCGACAAACGTCCTAAATGGTGGGGCGATCCGATATAGGGCAGACGTGCTGGAGAGCCTGAGCGATCCGCGCGGCCGCATTGTTCGCATAACAAAGGCCGCGTGACCGCCCAAGCTCCGCAAAGGAGAACGGGGACATGCGGGCTTTGGCGATCGCCAACCAGAAGGGCGGCGTAGGCAAGACGACCACCGCGATCAACCTCGGCACCGCCTTGGCGGCGGCCGGGAAGGGCGTGCTGATCTTCGACACCGACCCGCAAGGCAATGCGTCGACCGGTCTCGACATCCACCCGCACGATCGCACGGTGACGAGCTACGACGTCCTCGTTGGCCAACTGCCGCTGTCGAAAGCTGTACTGCCGACGAAGGTGCCGCATTTGTTCATCACGCCAGGCGACGCGCGTTTGTCTGGCGTCGAAGGCGAGCTGATGGGCGAGGCGCAGCCGCAGTTTTTTCTGCGCAACGCGTTCGACAAATTCCGCGCCGAATCGACGCTTGGCATCGATTACATTCTGATCGATTGCCCGCCGTCCTTGAACGTTTTGACCGTGAATGCGCTCACTGCCGCCGATGGCGTTTTGGTGCCGTTGCAAACGGAATACTTCGCGCTCGAAGGCCTCGCGCAATTGGTCGCCACCATCAACGCAGTGAAGGTCAATCTGAACGCCGCACTCGAGATCCAAGGCGTCGTGCTGACGATGTACGACAAGCGGACGACTTTGAGCGAGCAAGTGGCGCAAGAGGTGAGGGCGCACTTCCCGGATAAGGTCTACGAGACCGTGATCCCGCGCAACGTCCGCATCAGCGAGGCGCCGAGCCACGGCCTGCCCGCGATCATTTACGATCAGAACGCTTCCGGCAGCAAAGCCTACATCAAGCTTGCCAAAGAACTGATCGAACGGGAGCGAATGCTGGCCGCGGCTTAGTTCGAGGTCGGAAATTTTTACCGGTGGGCAAGGTTTGCCGATCAGATTGTTAAGCATACCGAATCGGGTCGGCAAAAGACGAGGGCGATATGAGCGATTTGAGACCGCGAGGACTGGGCCGGGGACTCTCCGCTCTGCTTGGCGAACCAGTGCGCACCGAAACAGCAACGCCGACGCCGGCGAACGCCCCGGCTTGGCCGGCGCCAGCGCCGGAGGTTCAGCGCGCGCCGATCGATCCGCCGCGCAATGTGTTCGAGCTGCCGATGAGCACGATGCAAACGCCGCCTGCGCAACCGGCGCCGCCTGTCGCCGCGCCGCCAACGACGGACGCAGGTCCGCGCGGCATCGCCATCGATTTGGTGCAACGCAATCCGCAACAGCCGCGCAAGCACTTTGACGAAGCCGAGCTGACGGACCTCGCCAACTCGATCAAAACCCACGGCGTGCTGCAACCGATCCTAGTGCGCCCGATTGTCGATGGCCGCTTCGAAATCGTCGCCGGCGAACGCCGCTGGCGCGCAGCGCAACGCGCTGGCCTGCACTCCATCCCGGCGGTTATTCGCGACCTCAACGAAGTTGAAGTTGTCGAGATTGCCATCGTCGAAAACGTGCAGCGCACGGACCTCAACCCGATCGAAGAGGCGCAAGGCTTCCAAACCTTGATCGACCGCTTCGGCCGCACGCAGCAGGACATCGCCGATGCCGTCGGCAAGTCGCGCCCGCACATCGCCAACATGCTGCGCTTGCTGGCGCTGCCGGACGATCTGCAGGAAATGGTGCGCGACGGGCGACTCTCGTCCGGCCACGCGCGCGCCATCCTGACGGCGCCCGATCCGCGTGGCTTGGCGCAGCGCGCGATCAGCGAAGGGCTGAACGTCCGCGAAGTCGAGCGCATCGCGCAAGTTGCGAAGGACGAAAAGCACGGCCCGCGCGCGTCGATCGTCGCCGCCGAAGCCAAGAGCGCCGATACGCGCGCGCTGGAGCAGAGCTTGTCGAATGCGCTCGGTCTCGAAGTGACCATCAACGACAAGGGCGGCGCCGGGGAGGTGAAAATCTCCTACAAGTCGCTCGAGCAACTCGACGACGTCATCCGGCGCTTGCGCGGCGGGTTCTGAGGCAGAACCAGGACCAACGCTGGACATCGCGCTCTTGTGCGTGCTGTGAATGACCCTTGGAGACCGGTCATGCGGCATATGCTTCTCGTGATGGTAGCTTGGCTATGCGGTGGCGCGGCGGTTGCTCAAACTAGCGATCCGCCGACTTTGGTTCTGCCCCCGCCGCCGGAATACTCAGCAGCGCCTAGCACGCTGAGGCTTCCGACGGATTATTCGCTGCAGGCAGTGGAGCAAGCGCGAGGCAATCTTGCCCGCTGGCGAGACGCCGAGCGTCGCCGCATGGGAGCCTACATTCCAGCTCGAGGCCCTGACGGCCTAGCTCAGCGCGTTCTTCCTGGAGTTGGCGGCTATTTTGCGCTTTTCGCGGATACGGCGACGCGCCCAGGCATTGCCTACGGATACTGGAGCGATCCAGCCAGCGATGTCGCGACCCGAAGCGTGGTGCGCGGATTGGTGCTGATGAACCCGTACACGATATGCGGCAGCCAGCTGCCTTGGGCGGGTGACGCATATCTGGGCGACATCACCTATCTTGGGAATGCGTGGCGTCCCGATTCTGACGCGCTGGACCTAGCGCTTAGCGGATCTCCTGATGCACGCACCGTCAACGGGCGAGAGCTGCCGGCAAGCGCGGTGCTGCCGTTTGCTCCATCGCAGCAACTGCCTGACATCTCGCGTTTCTATCCGCAGCGTGCGCTGGAGAGGGAGATTGAAGCCGCTGTTCTGATGGGATGTCACGTCGAAGTGGACTTCACGTTGCGATGCGGCGTCATCGGCGTGGATGTGCCGCGGCCATCCTTGGGTGCAGCCGGCTGGCGTGCGGAGAACTACGAATCCGATTTCGGGCAGGCGGCAATCCGTGCAATGCAGAGCAGTCGTCTGCGTGTGGCGGAAACGACAGACGACGGCCAGCCTTCAGCGGGGGCCTGCGTTCGTCGACGCATTCGTTTTGCTATTCCTCGATGAACAGCGTCTATGCCGCGCTCGGCACCACGGTATTCGAAATCATGTCGCGCCTCGCCGCAGAACGCGGTGTGGTAAATCTCGGTCAAGGCTTTCCGGAAGAAGACGGGCCGCGCGACATTCTCGAAGCGGCGGCGCGCGCTACGCTCAATGGCCCTAACCAATACCCGCCGATGCGCGGTTTGCCGGCGCTGCGTGAAGCGGTGGCTGCGCACTACCATGCGCACCAAGGCATCGCCCTCGATTGGCAACGCGAAGTGACGATAACATCCGGCGCCACCGAAGCCATCGCCGCCGCGCTGCTCGCGTTCATTGAGCCCGGCGACGAGGTCGTGTTGTTCGAGCCGATGTACGATGCGTACCTGCCGATGGTGCGACGGGCAGGCGGCGTGCCGCGTGTCGTGCGGCTCGAGCCGCCGCATTGGCGCTTTGAGCATGAAACGGTCGCTGCCGCGTTCAGCAACAAGACGCGCGTCGTCGTTATCAACACGCCGCACAATCCGTGCGCCTCGGTGATGAGCCGGGACGAACTCGGAATGCTCGCCGAGCTTTGCCGCGCACATGGCGCAATTTGCATCAGCGATGAGGTTTGGGAGCATGTGGTCTTCGAGGGCGTGGCGCACGTCTCGATGCTTGATGTGATGCGCGATCGCACGCTCAAGATCGGCTCCGCGGGCAAAATGTTTTCGCTTACCGGCTGGAAAGTAGGCTTCGCCTGCGGCGCGCCGGAGCTCACCGAGCAATTCGTCAAGGCGCACCAATTCCTCACCTTCACGACGCCGCCTAATTTACAACGCGCCGTCACCTACGCGCTTGGCAAGGAGCGCGCGTACTTTGACAACCTACGCGCAGGCTTTCAACGTTCGCGCGACCGCCTTGTTGGCGCGCTTGAAGGCGAGGGTTTCGTGTTGCTGCCGGCGAAGGGCGCCTACTTCGTCAGCATCGATCTCGCCGCGTCCCGCATCGCCATGAGCGACGTCGCCTTCGCGCAACACGCCATCGAGCACGGCGTCGCCGCCATCCCGCTCTCCGGGTTTTACGCCAATCCTGACCCTCCGAATCTGCTGCGGCTGTGTTTTGCGAAGAAAGACGAAACGCTGGATCGCGGCGCCGAGGCGCTCGCAAGCGCGCGGCGAAGCGCAATGTAAGCTCGCGCGGGCAGGGGGCGGATAGATTTTCCGCACATAGCGAAGGCCGCGGAGGGGGAGCTGCCTCCGCGGCCTTCTCTTTGAGCCGCCGCCAAGTCGCGGGGAGCTACGCGACGATGGCGGCGGCTTGGTTCGTTACGATCAGGCGACCATCAACGCGGCTTGGTTCAGTGTCGCGTAGGCCATTGGCGCGAGCAGCAGAGCTGCGAGCATGAGGCTGTAAAACTTGGTCATCTGGTTAGCTCCGTCTCAAAGCGCCCTCGCTTCGATGAACAAACCTAACCCGCGCTCTACCCTGACGATGTGACGGTGGTCACGGTTGGCGCGGCGACATCGACCGGGTCTTTCTCGCCGCGGGAAACCACCGTCGCCACGACCAGATCGCCGGTGACGTTGAGCGTGGTGCGGCACATATCCAGGAAGCGGTCGACGCCGAGGATAAGGCCGATGCCTTCAGCCGGCACGCCGACCATCACCAGGATCATTGCAATCACTGGCAGCGAGCCGGCTGGCACGCCAGCCGTGCCGATACCGCCGAGGATGCAGACCAGCATCACGACGACCTGCTGCTGGATCGACAAATCAACGCCGAAGAATTGCGCGAGGAACAGCACCGTCACGCCCTCGAAAAGCGCGGTGCCGTTCTGATTGGCGGTCGCGCCCACGGTCAGCACGAAGCGCGAAATCTTGCGCGGCAGTTTGAGCTCGGTTTCCGCCGCGCGGAGCGAGACGGGCAGGGTGGCGTTCGACGACGCCGTAGTGAAGGCGACCACCATCGGATCGCGCACCTGCGCGAAGAAGGCGAACGGGTTCTTGCCGCCAACCACCCAGACAAACAGCGGATAGACGATGAACATGTGTATCGCCATCGCCCCGACCGCGACGCCGACGAACGCCGCCAGCCGCGCCAGCAAATCCCAGCCGAACAGCGCCGCGAGGTTGAACATGAGGCAGGCAATGGCGAAGGGCGCGAGGCCGATCACGATCGTCAGCAGCTTCATCATAACTTCGAACAGGCCCGTGATGGCGAGCTGCAGCTGATCCGTCGCCTTCGAGCGCACCAGCACGAGGCCGACGCCGAAGAACACGGAGAACACCATGAACGGGAGCACTTGGTTCTCGGCCGCGGCGTTGAAGACGTTGCGCGGCACCAGATCTAGGAAGAATTTTCCAAGATCGACACTCGCCGGCGCGTTCTCGACGATACCGCGCGCGCTATCGGCGTATTGCACGAGCAATTGCTGCGCGACGGCCTGATCGACGCCCGCGCCGGGCTGGAAATAGTTGACCAGACCAAGCCCGATCAGCACCGCGATGGCGGAGATAATCACGGTCATAGCAAGCGTCTTCCAGCCGACGCGTCCGAGGCTGCCGAGGTCGCCCATCTCGGCGACGCCGACAACGATGGCGCTAAACAAGAGCGGCAGCACCAGCATGAACAGCAAGCCAAGGAAGATCTGCCCGATCGGCCCGGTGACGCTCGCGGTCACCATTTGCACCCAGGGCGTCTCCGCGCCGACATAAAGGTTCACGTAGAGCCCAGCGCCGAGGCCGACGATGAAGCCCAGCAGCATCAGCCAGTGAAATGCGATGCCGCCCTTCTTGGTCGCTTCCATGTCGTCTCCCCGGGCGCGTGTTCTAGCAAACTTGGCTAGCGGCAGGGGAGCAAGCGATCAACCCGCTCATTAGCCAACCAAGTTCGCCACCCCCCGATACGCGTCCGCCGCGATAAGCTCTTGCGGCGCGCCGGCGGTTTTCGAACGCAGCTCGGCGCCCCAGAGAATATCGAAGGCGGCGTTGAGCTTTTTGCCGTTCCACTGGCGCGCTTGGGCGGCGACGGCGTCGCGCTCTTTCCAGAACACGGGCGGGCGGAGCTTGGCGATGGCGTCGGTGGGGCTGGCGCCGGCGTCGATTAGCAGACGCGCCTCGCGCAGCTGATGCATCCGTCGCAGCAAAGCGCGCAGCGCCGAGACGCCTGAGAGCGCATCGATGCGCGCCAGCGATTCCACTGCCTGCGCGGCGCGCCCTTGCGCGGCGGCGAGGCTGGCGGCGTCGAGCGCGCTTTCGCCTTCGTCGGTCATTAACGCAGCCAAATCATCGGCGCTGACGCCGCGGCCGAGATCGTGCGCGTAAAGCGCCAGCTTTTCGATCTCGCGCGTAGCGAGGCCGCGGTCGGCGGGGAGGGCGGCGAGGAATACCTCCTCAGCATCGCGCTCGAAGCGAATGCCCATGTCCTTGGCCAGTGCGCGGGCGTGTTGCGCGCGCTCAGCCTCGGTCTCTTCGTAAAACGCAATGACGGCGGCGTTTTTGGCGGCGGTGAACTTCTTCACCAGCTCCGCGGTCGAACCAAGATCGCCGGCTTCGACGATGAGATAACCAAACGGCTCATCGCGCTCGATGCCCTCAAGCGCATCGACGATCGCCGCATCGGCGCCTTTGCCGACGATGCGCGCCCACACGATCGTCGGCCCGCCCAGCAGCGATTGCGCGGCCAGCGCGTCGGCTAAACGCGCGCTATCCTTCTTGATGTCGTCGTCGCCCAATTTGGTGACGGCGTAGGGGTCGTCGCTTCTGCCGAGCGCCCAGGCGGTGAGCTTCTGCGCTGCTTCGTGGATGAAGCTTTCGTTTGGGCCGTAGAGCAAAACAGCGCGGACGGCTTTATCCGGCTTGTCGATGAAACGTCGGATCGAGGCGCCTTGGATCTTCACGATGCAGGCGTCACTGGACAGCGCCGGCCTCGCGCGCCTGCGCTATGCGCAGCGCCAGCTCGGAGCGGAATCGCTGCGCCATGGTCTCGGCGGCGCGCTCGCGCGCGTCGTCCTGCGCCGCGATTTCGCCGAAGGCGGCGGTTGGAATGTCGTAGTTCACGACGGTGACGACCGAGCCGCGCATCACTTGCGCATTGTTCGGCGGCGTCAGCACGTAATTGGCGATCAGGCGCAGCTCCGCGCGCGTCGCCGATTCGTCGCGGCGGATGCCGAGGGGCGTCACCTGCTCGGCGAGCGTGATCTCAAGCTGGGAGGGCGCGGCGCCATTCTCCACCGAGAGGATGCGGCTGAGCTCGGTGCGCAGCACGTGGCCGGCCTTGCCCTCGATCTGCTCGATCTGCACCGGGCCGATAGCCTGGCCGCCGCCCGGCGGCGCGTACATCGGCTGGAAGCCGCAGGCGGCCAAAAGCAGCGTAAGGCTCGCGATCAGCACACGCATCGAGGGATTCTCCCGGCCCATCAGTTGGCCACGATATTCACGATCCTGTCCGGAACGACAATCACCTTGCGGACTGTAACGCCTTCCAGGAAGGCCTTTACCGCAGCATGTTGCAGCGCCAGCTCGCGCACAGCCGCCTCGGGGGCGCCTGCGGGCGCCCCGATCTCGGCGCGTTTCTTACCGTTCACCTGAATTGGCAGCGTAACAGTGTTGCGCGCCGCCAAGGCTGGATCGGCGACCGGCCAGCGCGCGGTGGCGACGAAGCCGGCGTAGCCTAAGTGCTCCCAGCACTCCTCCGCCAAGTGCGGCATGAAAGGGGAGATGAGCTGCGTCAGGATGGTCAGCGCTTGCTGGCGGGCGTAGTGCGCCCCCGCATCGTCGCCCTTCAGCTTGGCAATCGCGTTCACAAGTTCGTAGCACCGCGCGACCGCGACGTTGAAACGGAAGTGCTCAATGTCGGAGGTGACACTGTCGACCGCGCGGTGCGCCAGTTGGAGCAGCGCGAGCGGTTCGCCTTGATCGGCCCCCTCCGGCAAGCCGCCGCCGAAATCCATGCCGGCGGCTGCGTTAGCGTGCGTATCCACCAGCGTCCACACACGCTGCACAAATCCCCAAGCGCCTTTGACGCCGGAAGCGGTCCATTCAACATCGCGCTCGGGCGGCGAGTCCGAGAGCACGAACCAGCGCGCGACATCAGCGCCGAAATCGGTGACGAACGCATCGAGGTCGACGACGTTCTTCTTGGACTTCGACATTTTCTCGATCGGGCACGAAAATATAACGCCCCCGGGGTTGTCTGCTTTTGCGCGATCGACTTCTGCGGGCTCAAGATAACTTAAATCAACGATCGTGCCCGCGGCACCGGCGTCGCTGTCAAATCTTAGGATAGTGCGGCCAGAAGGAATGCTGGCAAGTTGATGGGTGTTGTGAGCTTCGTACAGCACGCCAACGGGAAGACGAATGCTGGCCCCATCTGGCAGTGACACAACGGTTTCGCCACTACCTGCGTTTCCGACAGGCACTGCCAGCCTGAGCACCTCGTGAACCACCATGCCTTGCGTGAACAAGCTCTTGAATGGCTCACCGCTGGGCAGATCGAGATAGCCGCAGTCGCGCATCGCGCGCGTGAAAAAGCGCGCGTACAGCAAGTGGAGCACCGCATGCTCGACGCCGCCGACATACTGATCGACCGGCAGCCAATAGCTGGCGAGCGCCTTGTCGAACGGCTGCGCCTCGTTGTTCGGATCGGTGAAGCGCGCGAAATACCAGCTCGAATCTACGAAGGTGTCGAGCGTATCCGTTTCGCGCGTCGCCTCACTGTTGCACTGCGGGCAGGTGGTGTGCTTCCACGTCGGATGGCGATCGAGCGGATTGCCCGGATGATCGCGGTCGAAGGTGACATCGTCTGGCAGCGCCACCGGCAGATCTTTCTCCGGCACCGGCACGACGCCGCATTTGGCGCAGTGGATCGCCGGGATCGGACAACCCCAATAGCGTTGCCGTGAAACACCCCAATCGCGCAGCCGCCATTGCGTCGTCGCTTCGCCGGCGCCGAGTTTTACCAGTTCATCAATCGCTCGTACGATCGCATCGCGCGTGCTCAACCCATCGAGGAACCCGGAATTGTAAATGACGCCATCGTCGGTGAACGCCTCGTCCGTCACCGCGTAGGTCGCTGCGTCCTCGCCGGGCGGCAGCACCACCGGCTTGAACGGCAATTTATATTTGTTGGCGAAGTCCAAGTCGCGCTGATCGCCGGCCGGTGAGCCGAAGATTGCGCCCGAGCCATAGCTCGAAAGCACGAAATTCGCCGCATAAACCGGCAATTCCCAGCTTTCGTCGAACGGATGTTTCACGCGGACGCCGAGATCGACGCCGGTTTTCTCGGCCTTTTCGATGTCGGCTTCGCTGGTGCCCAAGCGCGCGCAATCGGCGATGAACGCCGCAACATCGGGCCGGAACTGCGCGATGGTTTTGGTCAGCGGATGGTCGGGCGCCAAGGCCAGGAAGCTTGCGCCAAACAGCGTGTCGGGACGCGTGGTGGAGACTTCGATCGGATCGCGCGCGTGGCTGCGGCCGGAGGCGTCGGCGGTCTTCGGCAGCTCATCCGGCGTCTTCGAAAGCGGCCACCAAATCTTTGCGCCCTGACTCTTGCCGATCCAGTTCGACTGCATCAGCCGCACTTTGTCGGGCCATCTCTCCAGGCCGCCGATCGCTTGCAGCAGATCGTCCGCATACGCGGTGACGCGGAACATCCATTGTTCGAGCTCGCGCGTCTCCACTGGTGCGCCGGAGCGCCAGCCCTTGCCGTCGACCACCTGCTCATTGGCGAGCACAATGTTGTCGACGGGGTCCCAGTTCACTTTCTGCTTCTTGCGATAGACTAGGTCCTTCCGCCAAAACGCCAAGAACAGCGCTTGTTGGTGCTTGTAATAGGCGACGTCGCAGGTCGCGAGCTCGCGCGACCAATCGATGGCGAGCCCCAGCAATTTCAGCTGCTCGCGCATCGCCGCGATGTTGTCGTAGGTCCAGCCCTTCGGATGGATGCCGCGTTCCATGGCGGCGTTTTCTGCCGGTAGGCCGAACGCGTCCCAGCCCATCGGGTGAAGCACGTTGTAGCCGTTGGCGCGGCGGAAGCGGGCGATGACATCGCCCATCGCATAATTGCGCGAGTGCCCCACATGGATGCGCCCCGACGGGTAGGGGAACATCTCGAGGATGTAAGCCTTCTTTTTTCCCTTCGCGGCGTCGGGCGTCAGCGCGCGGTCGATTCCTGCGGCGTCCCACTTGGCGCGCCACTTCGGCTCGACTTCGCGATGATTGTACCGTGACGACATAGCTGCTTCACGCCCCTCGAGGAGCGTTTTTGGTGACTGCAAACGCTCGGTGTGTCTAGCGGACGTTGCTAAGTCGCAGCTGGCGGGCGCGGGTAAGAATCGCGTTTTCGATCTGGATTTCCGTTTCCGGATCGACCGCGGCGTCGCTCCATGCGCCGTTCACTTGCGTCTGGCGGAAGATCGAGACGTTGAGCGCATCGGCCCGCAGGCGCGTGTCTAGAATATAGACGGTCGCCTTGAAACGCTCGTTCGGCGTCGTCGCGTCGGAGTGCCAATCGGTAATGATGACGCCGCCAAAAGGATCGGCCGAGGCGAGCGGCATGAAGTTCAGCGTGTCGAGCGAAGCGCGCCACAGGAACGAGTTCACGCCGATCCCAGCTTCTTGCCCGCCGCCGCCGCCGCCACCACCGCCGAAGATCGAGACGCCGCCTTGGTCACGGTTATCGTCGGCGCGCGACTGCCCAGTCGGGCTGTCGTCGGCGCGGAACATCGAACACGCCGAAAGCGCTACGGCCGCCACCATGAAGAGTGCGCCCTTCAAGAGCGTCCGCCCAGCCTGCGTCATCAGATATTCCCTCCAGGTGTCATTACCGCCGCGTTCATCCCCGGGCGGGCCGCCCATATATCATGCGCCCACGGCAGAGCCAGTGGTCCACTGCGATGCTGGCTATGTTGTGGCTGCGAATTCGCCAAATTCACTAAATCGCCGGAATCGGGGGTCACTCGGAACAAACGCGCTCGCCAAGATTTTGACGAAATATTCATGGGAATGTGTGTCCCATAATTCACAGCAATTGACGCGCGATTCGGCTACATTGTCTGGCTAGGGCTTGCTTAGGGGTAGAGTTGGTGTTTCGGCCGTCCGCATTCGCGATCGCAGGAGCCGCCGTTTTGGCGACGGCTGGCGTTGCACATGCGCAGCAGGCCCCAGCTGTCACAGTCGCTCCGGCCGCCGAAGCCACTAGCCGCGCCGGCGTTCCTTGGTACCAGCGCTTCACAACCTCCAACGGCGTGACCGAGTCGATCACCGGTGAGGGCGAGAACGACCGCATCCTCGCCCCGGCCTGGACGCTCAGCCAGCGTTGGGGTGTCACGGTTGACCTTAGGGAAGCCCAGCGAATCGAGCGTTCGCCGGAAGGCAGCCGCGGCGACCAGGCATCTGTTGGCGCATTCTACCAGTTCACGCCGAACATGCGAGTGGGCGGCGAAGTCAGCGTCGAGACCGAAGAGCGTCCGATCGCCATCGCGCCGATCGACCGCAGCGATGAGCCACGCGCTGACGTGCGCATTGAGTCGGCGTTCCGCTTTTAAGCGGCGAGAGCGTCCACAGCCGCTATGCCCGCAAAGCCGCGTCCAGCCAGCCTGGGCGCTGTTTCATTGCTGATGCCGCCAAGCGCGATGACGGGAATGCGCGAGCTTAGAGCCAATTGGCTCGCCCTGAACATGCCAAGCGGGGCGCGCCCTGAGGCGCTTCGCGTTGCGAATACCGGCGCAAGAAAGCACGCGTCCGCCCCCGCCTGGCCGGCTCGCTCCAATCCTTCCGCTCCATGAGCGCTGACAGTCATTAACCCCCCGCTGCGCACCGGCGTCATGCGCTCCGGCCAATGTACGCCGCCAGCGCCCACGCGTTCGGCCATTTCCGGATCGGCGGCGATAAGCAGAGTCAGCCCGCGTGAACGCGCAATCGCAGCTAAGCGGCGGGCGGTGCGGGCACGGCCGGGCGCGCCGAAATGGCGGTAGACGATGGCGGCGCCTCGCGGCAATCGCCGGGCGACGGCGCACGGATCGGGGGTGCGCTCCGGATCGGTGAAAAAAAACAGGGCCGGAATGGGTGGAGCGCCCGCCTCGCGGTTGAGGCGCAGCGCGTGCGCGGCTAGTGCGTGAACCGAGCCCATGGACATCACCTCCGAAATCGCCGCCGCGCGCGCCTCGATCCTCTCGCGCATCGCCGACGCCGCCCGCGTGAGCGGGCGCGCGGTTGAAGCAGTTTCGCTGGTGGCGGTTTCAAAGCAACAACCCGATGAGCGCATCGACGCCATGCTAGCGACCGCTCAGCGCGACTTCGGCGAGAACCGCGTGCAGGAAGCCCAGGCGCGGTGGGCGGAGCGAAAGACCCAGTTCTCCGATCTACGCCTGCGCCTGATTGGGCCGCTGCAGTCAAACAAAGCGCTGGACGCCGTTCGCCTGTTCGACGCCATCGACAGCCTCGACCGTCCAAAGCTCGCCGCGGCGCTTGCGGACGCCGCCCAAAAAGCCGGGCGTTGTCCCGAGCTGCTGATCCAGCTGAACACGGGGGAGGAGGGCCAAAAGGCTGGCATCGCGCCGGGGGAGGCGGACGCCTTCATCAACCAGGCCCGGGAGGCTTATAATCTCCCCATCGCCGGCCTCATGTGCATCCCGCCAGCCGACGAGGCGCCGGCGATGCATTTCGCCCTCCTGGCCAAAATAGCCGCCCGGAACGGACTTCGGGAGCTTTCCATGGGCATGAGCGACGATTTTGAAACCGCGATCCGTTTCGGCGCGACCCAGGTCCGGGTAGGCTCTGCTCTCTTTGGCGCCCGCGGCTAGGCTCCGGGAGCGTCTCCGGTTGCAAAAGCTTGAAAGGACATGGTCATTACCTCCAGGGTAAGCTCAAGACCGATGGCCCGCGATACAATCATCCTCATTATCGACGACGACGCCGATCTACGTCAGGCGCTGGTTGAGCAGTTCGACCTCGAGGACGGCTTTGGCGGTGTCGG
The DNA here is from genome assembly GCA_014378995.1 of Hyphomonadaceae bacterium. Taxonomy (GTDB): domain Bacteria; phylum Pseudomonadota; class Alphaproteobacteria; order Caulobacterales; family Aquidulcibacteraceae; genus Vitreimonas. The sequence goes on along the minus strand of JACMMP010000144.1, from coordinate 14,659 downwards.
CGTCGCCAGCGCGGCCGAGGGGCTCGCGGCCGCCAGCGAGCACAAGCCGGCCTGCATCGTGCTCGATGTTTCGCTGCCAGACATGGACGGCTTCGAAGCGTGCCGCCTCCTGCGCGAACAGGGGGTCAAGGCGCCGATCATCATGCTGACGGGCGCCGCGCAAGAAGAAGAGCAACAGGTCCAAGGCCTGGACGCCGGCGCAAACGACTACGTGCTGAAGCCGTTCAAGTTCTCGGTGCTGCTGGCCCGCATCCGGGCGCATCTGCGCAGCCACGAAGCTAGCGAAGACGCCGTCTATCGCATCGGCCCTTACGAGTTCCGCCCGGCGATGCGGCTGCTGCTCGATCCGCAGGAAAAGAAAATCCGCCTCACCGACAAGGAAGCGTCGATCCTGCGCTATCTCTATCGCTCCGGCGAAAAGCCGGTCGGCCGCGATGAGTTGTTGCGAGAAGTGTGGGGCTACAACGCCAACGTCACCACGCACACTTTGGAGACGCACATCTATCGCCTCCGCCAAAAGATCGAGCCAGACGCGCAAAGCCCGAAGCTGCTGATCACGGAAACGGGCGGGTACAGGCTGCAGGTTTAGCGCGGTGCCGACATTCACGTGCGCTAAGCCGCCTCGTTTGCTACACATTCCCGTTGACCGAGCGAGGGAATGGGCATGCGTAACTGGTTCGTCGCCGCGTTTGTGCTTGCGTTGTGCCCGACGGCGGCGATTGCGCAAACTCAGGCATCGCCGCCGCAGACGCTCGAGCAGCTCATCCCAGAGATTGACGCCGTGTTCGCGCAGTATCAGCGCGAGTCGCATGTGCCGGGCCTGATTTACGGCATCGTGCAGAACGGCGACTTGGTGCACACGACGGCGATGGGCGAACTGGACACGCGCTCGCATAGCCCGGTCGGATCTGACAGCCTTTTCCGCATCGCTTCAATGTCGAAAGCGTTCACGGCGCTCGCGATCCTGAGGCTGCGCGACGAGGGGCGCCTGTCGCTCGATGCGACGGCCGAAACCTACGTGCCCGAGATGCGCAACTGGCGCTACCCGACCACGGATTCGCCGCGCATCCGCGTGCGTGATCTGCTCTCCCATGTCGGCGGCTTCGTCACCGACGATCCGTGGGGTGATCGCCAGCAAGTGCTCAGCGAAGACGCTTTTACCCGCATGCTGGAGGACGGCGTGCCGTTCACGCGCGCGCCGCAAACGCAGTTTGAATACTCGAACTTCGGCTACGCGCTGCTCGGGCGCATCGTCAGCAACGTGTCGGGCCAGCCCTATAACGAGTACATCGAGCAGGAGATCATGCGTCCGCTCGGCATGGCCTCAAGCGGCTACGACGTTTTCGCGTCGCCGCAAGAGCGCCGCGCGCTCGGCTATCGCTGGGAGAACGAGCGTTGGACGCGCGAGCCGGATATGCGCCACGGCGCCTTCGGCGCGATGGGCGGGGTGCAAACCAGCGCCGACGATTATGCGCGCTGGGTGGCCTTTCTGCTGTCGGCGTGGCCTGCGCGCGACGACGCCGAAGCGGGGCTGGTGCGGCGTTCGACCGTGCGCGAACTGGCGCAAGGGCTGAATTTTATTTCAAACGGATCACGTCCTGGGCTCGAGGGTGAAGAGCCGTGCCGCTTTGCCGGGGCGTACGCCATGGGTTTCCGGGTGGCGCGCGATTGCGTGCTTGGCACGACAATGGCGCACGGCGGCGGCTATCCCGGCTACGGCTCCTACCTGCTGCTGCTGCCAGAGTACGGTGTCGGCATTTTTGCGTTCGCCAATCGCACCTACGCCGGGCCGTCGCCGCCGGTCACGCAAGCCGCGCTGCTGATGCAGCGAGCTGGGTTGCTGAGACCTCGCGAATTGCCGGGCAACGCCGATCTCGCGCGCACATACGCTGCCGCCCGTGCAATGTTCGCCGCCAGCTCAGTCGAACCCGGCCGCGGGCAACTGGCGATGAATTTTCTGATGGACCGTTCGGCGCCAAACTGGCGGCGCGAGTTTCAGCGGATCAAATCCGATGCCGGCGCCTGCAATACCGATGACGAGATCGTCGCGACCGGAGCGCTTGCGGGACAGTTCCTCTGGACTTGCGAGCACGCCGACATTCAGGGCGCGCTGCTCTTGGCGCCGACCAATCCGCCAACCATCCAGGCGCTGCGTCTCAACGTCGTGCCGCACCCAAACTAGCCCAGGGTACGCCGTTAGCGCGACGCCTACTTCGCGGTCGCTTCGTTTGATGGCGCCGTAGCACGCGGTACGTTCGGCCCACGCGCGGCCGCCAGCTTCGCCGCGGGCTTGCCGGTGCGCGCTTCGCCTAGGCGCTCGATCAAAGCGGCGTATTCGTCCCACAGGCGCTGCGGCAGGCGGTCGCCGAACTTTTCGTAGTGCGCGGGGATGAGGTCGGCTTCTTCGGCCCAGACGCCGAGATCGACGCTGGTCAGCGTTTCCATCGCTTCGTCGCTTAGCTTAAGGCCGCCGACATCGAGCGCGCCTTTGGCCGGCACATAACCGATCGGCGTTTGCTTTGCTTCGGCTTTGCCGTCGAGGCGCTCCGAAATCCACTTCAGCACGCGCGCGTTTTCGCCGAAGCCCGGCCAGATGAATTTGCCGTTCTGATCCTTGCGGAACCAGTTGACGAAATAAATCTTCGGCAGCTTCGCGCCCTTGCGCTCGCCGATCTTCAGCCAATGCGCGAAGTAATCGCCCATGTGATAGCCGCAGAAAGGCAGCATCGCGAACGGATCGCGGCGCAATTCGCCGACCTTGTTTTCCGCCGCAGCCGTTCCTTCGCTCGCCACGTTCGAGGCGAGGAACACGCCGTGCGCCCAGTCGAACGCTTCCGTCACCAGCGGCACTGCGCTCGCGCGGCGGCCGCCAAACAGGATCGCATCGATCGGCACGCCTGCGGGATCTTCCCATTCCGGTGCGATCACCGGGCATTGGCCCGCCGGCACGGCGAAGCGTGAGTTCGGGTGCGCGGCCGGGAATTTCGAATCCGACATCCACGCATTGCCCTGCCAGTCGGTGAGGCCCGCCGGCGGCGTTGCAGTCAGACCCTCCCACCACACGTCGCCGTCCGCGGTCAGTGCAACGTTGGTGAAAACCGTGTTGGCGTGCAGCGTTTCAAGCGCGCTCTTGTTCGTTTTCGAACCGGTGCCTGGCGCGACGCCGAAAAAGCCGGCTTCCGGGTTGATCGCGTACAGGCGGCCGTCGTCGCCAAAGCGCATCCAGGCGATGTCGTCGCCAATGGTCTCGGCTTTCCAACCGGGAATGGTCGGCTGCAGCATGGCCAAATTGGTTTTGCCGCAAGCGGATGGGAAGGCCGCGGCGACATATTTCGCTTCGCCCTTTGGGTTGGTGAGCTTCAGAATGAGCATGTGCTCGGCGAGCCAGCCTTCATCGCGCGCCATGACTGACGCGATGCGCAGCGCAAAGCATTTCTTGCCGAGCAGGGCGTTGCCGCCATAGCCCGAACCGTAGCTCCAGATTTCGCGGCTTTCCGGGAAGTGAACGATCCACTTTTCCACATTGCACGGCCACGGCACGTCCTTCTCGCCGGCGGCGAGCGGCGCGCCCAGCGAGTGCACGGCCGGCACGAAGAAGCCGTCGTCGCCCATCTGGTCGAGGGCGGCTTTGCCCATGCGGGTCATGATCCGCATCGATGCGGCGACGTAGCCGGAATCGGTGATCTCGACGCCCAGCGCGCTAATGGGCGAGCCAATCGGACCCATCGAGAATGGCACCACGTACATCGTGCGCCCGCGCATGCAGCCGTCGAACAGGCCACCGAGCTTGGCGCGCATTTCGGATGGCGCGACCCAATTGTTGGTCGGGCCCGCATCGTCCTCGTCTTCCGAGCAGATGAAGGTGCGGCTTTCGACGCGCGCGACGTCCTTAGGGTCGGAGGCGGCGTAGAACGAGTTCGGGCGCGCTTCCGGGTTGAGCTGCTTCAGCGTGCCCGCCGCGACCAATTCTTTGGTCAGCCGCTTCCATTCGGCTTCCGAGCCGTCGCACCAATAGACACGGTCCGGCTTTGTGAGTGCGGCGATCTCCTCCACCCACTGCACAAGTTTCTTGTGGTTGGTCGGGGCCGGATACAGGCCTTCGATCTTAGCGGTCACGGAATCCCTCCAGGCGCCGTGTGCGTCCGGCGCTCGTTCGTACTTCGTCAAAGTGTGTGACCGGACGTGTATGTCAAACGCGTTCTACGGGCCAATGTGGCGATCCTGCACATTCGCAATTGCCACCGGTAGCAATCGCGTTTGCAGAGCAGAATTGCACCCTTGGCTCCCTTCGCAGGAGCGCCTGGTTAATTGCATCGCCGAGAGCTAAGCGCGTTGCGAGGTTGTCCAATCGGTCATTATCCGCTCCAGCACCGAGAGCGGCACCGCACCGTTGGCCAGCATGGTGTCGTGGAAGCCCTTCAGATCGAAGCGGCTGCCTAGCGCCGCGCGCGAAGCGTCGCGCATGCGGTTGATGGCCTGGCGACCGACCATGTAGCTGCAGGCTTGGCCCGGCCACACCGCGTAGCGCTCGATCTCGGTGGTGATCGAGCTTTCCTGATCGCCGGTGGCTTCCATCATGGAGGCGATCGCCTGTTCGCGGCTCCAGCGTTTGTGGTGCATGCCGGTGTCAACGACCAAGCGCGAGGCGCGGAACGTCATCGATTGGAGATAGCCGAGGCGACCAAGCGGATTGTTGGCATAGACGCCGAGTTCGTCGGCGAGCTGCTCCGCGTAAAGCCCCCAACCCTCGCTGAAAGCGGAAAAGCCCAGCATGGCGCTGCGGATGAAGGGGATCGAGCCAGATTCTTGTTGGATCGAGATCTGCCAGTGATGACCCGGCACGCCCTCGTGATAATTCAACGTCGGCAGCGTGAATTTCGGCCATTCGGCGGTGTTGCGCAGGTTGATGTAATAGGCGCCGGGGCGCGAGCCATCGAGCGCGGCGCGCTGATAATAGCCGCCCGGCGCGCCGGCTTCGGTCGTCACCGGCACACGGCGGATTTCCAGCTGCGCCTGCGCCAACGTGTTGAAGGCTTGCGGCATCAGCGATTCGATGTGGCGAGTCTGCGTGTTGAGGTCAGCGAGGATCTGCGCGCGGCCGGCGTCGGTGTTCGGGTAAAGCTGATCCGGCCGGCGCGAGAGCTGCTGCACACGCTGCGCGACGCTGCCGCGGGTGAGGCCCTGCGCGCGCAGGATCGTGTTCATCTCGCTGTGGAAGCCGCGAATAAGCTCAACGCCCATGTAGTGGATTTCGTCCGGCGACATAGTCGTCGTGGTGCGGCTTTGCAGCGAGGCGGCATACATCTCCGCGCCGCGCGGCAAACGCCAGATTCCCGCATCGTGCACCGCGTTGCGGCGGATTTCGCCGAGCGCCGCTTTCTGGCGCTCATAAGCCGGCAAGATTGCGTCGCGCACAGCGGATTCCGCACGCGTTAAATAGCCGGCGCGTTCGCTCTCCGAAATTTCGGCCACGCTCGGCAGGCGGCGCACCAAGGATTCCACCAGCACGGTCTGTGCCGGCGCAGTCGAGGTGAATGCGCTCATCTGCTCAAGCGCGCGATCGATGGCGAAGTCTGGCGGGACAATTCCGCCGGCGGCGTCCTCGCGGATGGTCGCGGTTTCCTGATCGAGCACGCGCACGTATTCGCCGAGGCGCGCGAGATAAGCGTCCGCCTCATCGCGCGTGCGCAGCGGGTGTTGCGCATCCATGAAATCGGGGAAGTTGCCGTACGAACCGGTGAGTTGCGTCACCACGTACGGCGCACCTGCGCCGCTGCCCACTTCAAAGCGCGAGTTGGCGAGATTGTAGTCGTAGGACGTGGTGACGACATCGAGCGTCACCGCTTCGTTCGTCGGCAGTGCGCTGCGGTCGATGGCGCGCAGCTCCGTCAGTGCGTTCTGGATGATGCCGCGATAACGCCGCGCGCCGTCTTTCGAGGCGTCGCTCAATTTATCGACGAAGCGATAGCCGGCGCGCGCTTCCGTGAGACCGAGCGCGGTGCAGCGTTCCGGCGACTCGCGCAGGATGGCGGCGACGGTGCGATCGAGCGTGGCGGTAAGCTGTTCGCTCGGGCTTTGCGTCGCAGCCGGCGCCGTCGCGTCACTCGCGCCGGTAGCACAACCGGAAAGCACAGCAACACTGGCCGCGCCAGCGCCGAGAAGAGCGCGTCGTGAAAGCTGCATATCGATCCCCCAATTTGATTTTAGCGCCCACCTTAGCGTCGCGCGCTCGTGTCTCAATGCCGCTTGCGACGAAAGCCTCAGAGCTTCAGCCCGGCGACCACCGGCACATGATCGCTGGGGCGTTCCCACGATCGGCAGGGCATGTGGATGTGGAACGCTTCGGCGCGTGAGGTCACAGCGATGTCGCTAGTGGCCCAGATGTGATCGAGGCGGCGGCCGCGATTGTTCTTGGTCCAGTCGGGGCTGCGATAGCTCCACCATGTGAACAGCTTTTCCGGATCGGGTTTGTGCTGGCGCGCCAGATCGACGAAGCCGCCGAGATCGCGCACGGCGTTCAGCCGCTCGGTCTCGCCTGGCGTGTGGCTCACGACTTTGAGGAGTTGGCGGTGGCTCCAGACGTCGAATTCACCGGGGGCCACGTTGAGATCGCCGACCAGAACCGTTGGTGTTTTGCCTTTACGCTTTTTGTAGAGCGCTTTCATTTGATCCAGCACGCTGAGTTTGTGCGCGAACTTTGGGTTGCTTAGTTCCGGCAAATCGGCGCCCGCGGGCACATAGAGATTGTGCACCTCGACGCCGTCGATTAACGCCGCGGCGATGCGCGCTTCCTTCTTCGCGCAGATCGCCGGCGCTTCCACCGGCTCCAGCTTCACGCGTGAAACAATGGCGACGCCGTGCCAGCCCTTTTGGCCCACGACATGCATGTGCTTGTAGCCGGCTTCCTTGAACGCCTTGGCCGGAAACTCGCCGTCGCGACATTTGATTTCCTGTAGGCACAACACGTCCGGTTTTGCTTCGGCGAGGAAGCGGCACACCGTGTTGATGCGCAGCCGTACGGAGTTGATGTTCCAAGTCGCAATTTTCAGCATTGGCGGTTCATGGCCTGGGCGGCGGCGGAATGCACGCGCTCCGCATGCAAAGAGACCCGGCCGCATTCAGCAGCCGGGCCTCTGAGCGCCTGAGGGAGGCGCATATTCGCCGGCAGGGGATTGTCCGGCATAAGCGGGCGCCGCGCTGGATCCGTCAGCGGGGGGGACGACGCCATCCAGGGGGATGAGCGGCGACCGCTACGTTGCATATACGCCACAAGCCAAAGTTTTTCAAGTTCAGCGTTGGCGAAAGTGCTTGCAATGCAGAAAGGTTGGGATACGGCGCTCCGCCTATCTGCGCCGCGGGGAAACCACGTCCTCAAGCCGGAAAAGTCCGCGGTCGAGGCTCGCTGGCCGGGTCAGATTCGAGAGCGTGATGCGCGTGCGCGCGCCGGTCGCATCGATCACATCCCACGAGCGCAGTTCGCCATTGTTGAATTGCAGCGTGATAACGCCGTCCGTCTGTCCGGCGCGGTCGCGCGCTGTGACGAGCGTCCAAGGGCCTTCGCGGGAAACGCGGATGATGCGGGCGTTGCGTTCCAGGTCGATGCGTTCGCCGAGGATGAGGCTCAAGGGCGTAGAGCGCAGCGGGGTGCGTTCTGTGGTGCGCAGCGCCGTGTCGCGCAACGCGACAACGCTGCCGTCAGCGACGATCAGCATGGTGGCGGGGGAATCGTACTCGAAGCGCAGCCGCCCTGGGCGCTGCATGTAGAAGGCGCCGGCGGCGCGGCTGCCGTCGGGCGAGGTTTGCACGAAGCGCCCCTGCAGGCGCTGGACCGCATTGAGCTCGGCGTTGATCGCCGTCAGCGCCTGGGCGCGTTCGGCGCCCTGCAGCGTCACCAGCGCGGAAGAGGCGGCGGCGACGGTTGCGGGACGCGCGCTTTGCGCAATCGCGGGCGCGGAAAGTGCGAGCGCAGCCAGCGCGACGAGGGCGAGGGACTTCTTCATGAGGGTCATGTGCCGCAAACGCGTGGCGGAAAAAAGGGTTCGCTTTGCCCAGAATTGGCCTTTTCGCTTCAGTTTGCGTTCATCTTGGGCGTTAGAGCGCTTGGCTTTGTCCCGCGCAGCGGGCTTGATCAATTTCGATTCGTGACGGGGGCGGGATGTTCGGCGCTGATATGACAATGCTGCCCTCGATCGGCTGGGCTGGCTTCCTCGACTGGGAACAATTGCTGCAGGCGTTCCTGGCGCTGGTGCTGGCGATCGTCCTGGGCGGCGTGGTCGCGTTTCACCCCACCACGGCGCGCACGGTCGACACCCGCGAAGAGGCCGAGCTGCCGAAAGTGCTGGTCATGTACGCGCTGGTCGGCGCGGTGATTGGCGAGATCGTGCTCGCCTACGGCATGGTGATCGGCTTTGTGATTTTCGGCCTCGGCGGGCTGATGCGCTTCCGCACCGACGCCGCCTCCACGCGCGACACCAGCCGCCTCATCATGGTGACGCTGATCGGGCTGATCGCGGGGCTCAACCTGCCGCACTTTGCAGTGATGGCGACGGCGTTCGCGTGGGTTCTGGTTTACGTCTTCGACGGCCACCCGGTGTGCGAGCTCGAAGTGCAGGAAATTCCGAAGGGGCGCCTGAAGGACGCCGCTCTCGCCTACCGCGCCGTGCTTGCCGACATGGATTGCAAGCTGATCAGCGAGAACAAGCAATTCGGCAAAAGCCGCATCGACTACGTCTTCCGCATGCCGCGCAACAAAACACAGGAGCAAGTGCACAAGGCGCTGTGCGATTCCGTGCCGCACGACGTGCGCGGCGAGATCGATTGGGAGATCGAGTAGCGCCTTAGCCGCCGGTCTTCTGCGGCGAGGGCGTATCCGCGAGAGCTTGCGCGCAGGGGCGCGGAGCGGCGCGATCCCAGTCATGAAAGTGCGGATCGCGGTTGGCGGCGCAAAGGCGGCCGCCGTCGCGCAGCCAGTTCGCGGTCGGCTCGTAGCGAAACGACGAACAGCCGCCGCCGGTGAGCAGCGCCGCCAGCGCCAGGCTTTTCAGAGCTTTGTTCATGCCTTCTTGCATGCCATGCGTTTCGTTCAAAAACGGTGAGCGATGGAGAACACCAGGCCCGCTTCGCCGCGCTCGTCATCCAGATCGTTATCGACATAAGCGAGACCGATTTCGACGCCCTCGATTTCGGCGCTGACGCCTAGCGACCAATCGAACTTCGTCCCCGCGCCCATGGCGAAATCGCCCTCCGACCAGCCCACGCTCGCCGCAGCGGTCAGCGGCGCGCCGTTAACGCGTCCAAGCGGCGTGCGTGCGCGCAAACCGACGCCAAGCCCGTGCTCGCCGCCGAGCGATGCTTGCGGCGGCGCGTAATTGACCGCGAGCGTCGCATCGACCGGGCCGATCGGGTGGGCGACGCTGGCTTGGGCGATGACGAAGGGATCGGCGTCGCCGCCCAGGAAGATCACGGCGCTGGCGCCGAGGCTCAAATCAGCCTCGCCGAATTCGAAGCGGCGCGCGCCGAACAGCGAGACCTGCGCGTTCGAACCGCGCCGGCCGTTCATGCTGGAGGCGAAGGCGCCCACGCTCCATCCCGAGTCATGGCGGATGTCGATGCGGCCTTGGAGGGCGGGATCGCCGTCAGATTGCGTGGCGCCGCCGCGGCGATAGTCCGAGACCAGCACGATTTCGCCGGAGACATGGTATTGCGGCGGCGGGCTGGGCGCAGCCTCGCCGGCCTGTTTCAAGGCGGCGGCGCACGCGGCGCTGGCCAACACAACTGATTCAAACACCAGGGCGTCCCCCGACGGCCTTAAGGGGTGACCGTAACAGAGACGCCACCTTGGCGCGAAACAATTCGGCCATCCGCGCACGAGGCGCGTTTAGGCGCGCCGCGCTTTGAGGTTCGCGGCGTTGTGGGAAATTCCTTGTCGGAGAGCGGTCGCGCTTACGCCGAGCTGAAATGGAGCGCCCATGCGCTTTCCGCGCGCTCGCCGCTTTCATCGAAAAGATCGACGCGGTGAGCCGCTTCCGGCGGCGCCCGTAGCGCTTGGGCCAACAGCTGTGGCGCGGCGTGGAGCCGGCGCGCGAGGCGGCGGGCGTAAGCGGTGGGATCGTTGAAGACGCGCAGCAGCGCCTCGTAACGCTCGGCCAACGGCCAGGCGGAGCAAAATCTCCTTCCTCCTGCGCCTGCAGGGGAGGCGCAGCGATCGCCGGCCCCCATCGTCATCGCGCTTTGCGCGCTGATGCGTCCCCCGCGCGCGGGTGACGATGTGAAGCAGCGAAAACTGACGCGCCAGGTTTCCGGCTGATCGGCTTCGAACGACATGAGCTTGCGTTCGCGTGGACGCGCGGGACGCGGCGGCGTGTGCGCGCCGGGCTTAGGCAGCGCCGCCGCTTCGATCAGCAACAGCCGCCGCAGCATCGCCTCGGCGCAGCGCAGCCACGACGCGAGCGTCGCGTGCGCCTTGGCCGTAAACGTGTGCTGCGCCGCGACGTCCTCGGGCGCGCCGAAGAGCATGTGCAGCGTGCGCAGCAGCGTTTCTGCGACGCGCCACAGCGCCAGGGGCGCAGTGCGGGCGGGGGCGGGCTCGGTGGTGGACATGACGGCGCATGATACGGGCGCCGGGATGGGGGCGGATAGATTTATTTGGGGCGAGGGGAATCAAGGACTTGGGGCGGGAAGTTGGGGGATAGAGGCTGCTACACTCGCGAATAGGGATAACTGTTTCGAATGTGCGCGTTCAGAAACTGGCCCTTGGAAGACGCGCTCTTGAACTGTTCATACAGCGCCGCTCCGACGTTGTAATATTGATAGACCTGCCCCCCGGCGAACTCGACCTCGAGGGTTTCGGACCCTTCATCGTAGCCTACGGAGACGATGTTACTTGATGCGACGGATTGGCGATCCACTTCTGCGTCCCCTATTGCTCGGCCTTTGGAACCGGACTCCGATCAATGCTGACTTCATTGGCGACGGCGGTGGATCGCTGAGCGCGCCAAGCCGCGACCATCCGATCGTAACCTTCGGCCACACGTCGCTGCTTCCACGCATTTGTTACATCGGGATCTTGGCTTCGCGGCGCGTGTTCATGGGCCGGCATCGTCACACGACAGCGAACAGGCAATCGGGCGGCTTCACCCGAAATTATCGCCTCGCCGGTCCGTAGAACGGGCAACAGGTCCATCAATCCGCCGAGGCTGTCAGGCATCGTCCCTTTGACTCTTGAGCGATCCGCCGGATTTGACAGACGAAGCGCAATGACGGTCCCGCATTGAGATAGGATCGTCTCATCCACTTCCGAAGGACGTTGCGAAACTACCATAGCGCCGACGCCGTATTTTCTGCCCTCCTTGGCAATGCGTTTTACAATTTCCGCTGCCACATTACCTGTCCCAGGGTTCAAGTAGCGATGGGCTTCTTCCATGACTATCAATAGGGGGCGCAATATTCCGCCCTCGGTTTTCTCACGGCTCCAGTAGAGCGCTTCGTAAACAACTCGCAGGATGGACGCGATCAAACGCTCTAGGACGGCGCTCGGCACTCCCGACAAGTCGAGTATGGTGATGGGTTTGTCGTGCCCAAGCCACTTTTCGAGCAACAAATCGAGATCGGCCGAGGCAACGCCATTTTCGTCGGGCTCCCAGGGGCCGGGATGCAGTACAAAATCGAAGCGTCGATCCAGCAACCTCGAGCGAAGCAGATTCAGCTGACGCCGAACACCTTTCGCGGCATTGTTGAGAAATGGTCCCGCGGCTCCCATCGCGTGAGGCTTATATTTCGGGGCGGTTAGCGTTGAAGCAGCGCCCTTTTGTATTAGGGCAGGAATATCGCGTTGTGGCCCCTCGAAGGTCATCAGTTCAAAATCTGTGAGATCATACCAAAGACGTGCGAGGCTGAACGGTACGGGACTGTCTATGGTGATTGATTGCGCATGGAGCCCTGGGAGTGGGGATGCTGCTATCCGCTGGGATTTTAGCTCCAGAATTTTGTCCGTGAAAGCGATCTCCTGATTGTCATTCAAGTCTCCGGTAAGGAAGGCCAGAAGTTCACCTGCTTCTAGCGCCCAGAACGGCACGTGAAGTTGTTCTTCGCCGGGCTGTGGGGTTGCGCTGAATACTCGAGCTACATCGGCAAGCGCATGCGAGTACTCGCCGTGGAGATCCAGAAGCAAAACTCGCGCGCCCTTAAGGCCCGGCCCAGACTCAGGCTTAACGATTGAGCGGAGCAGCGATGCCACGGTCGTTGATTTGCCTGAACCTGTCGATCCTAACACCGCGCTGTGCCGGGTCAGTAAGTAGTCCAGCGACACGCGAACGGTTATGTTTTCAGCGCTAGAAAGCGATCCGATCGCGATCTGATCGTCACTTCCTTGTCCATAGATGCGGACTAAGTCCGACTCGACGACCAAAAAGACGTGGTCCCCAATATTCGGGTGTTGACTGAGCCCCCGTTCGAATCTCCCACCGATTGCTTCGCCAACCAGTTCGATGCGCATCCACCGTCCTGGGTCAATTGCTCCAGGGTCCGCAGTGTTTGGGGCGGCGCTCGCACCTACTTCTGCGACGATGCCGAACAGATCTTGATATCCCTGCGGTACGCGCACGAAGCTTCCGACTTGCCCAACACGATAAGTGTGTCCTCGGATTATTGCGACGCCAGACGCAATTGATTGCGCCAGCTTCACCGTGACGCTCGAACCAGCCACCGCACTAATTTCGCCCAACAAAGCGGGATCGTTTGATGTGGTGGACACTATCGCGCCTCCGGTGCGTGCAGATCAGTCCCATCGTTGGCTGCTGTCGGCTCGGTCGGCGTGCTCACCGCCACGCTTAAGTCTGGCGTGGATGCCGGCGTCTCCATGCCCGAAGCAGACTCGCTGTGCGGCTCAGGCTCCACGGAGACTGAAGAATTTGGTGGCGAGTAGGCGAGGTCAGTGGCTTGGGCTAGTGCGCAAAACCTAGCAAATTTCTGAAAGTCGCCCAAGATGAAACACGCTGGTTTATCTGGTGCTCGCAAATTCCAGAAACTAGAACGGATTTCCGCCCAGTTCTTCGGCAGCTCTCCTGGCAGCCATTTTCCGGCGACACCGCTGATCACAGCGCCGTCAGCAGCGTAGACGCTTATGTTAGGGCGATCCAACGCTAGGCGGCATGCGCTCTCTTCAGCTGCAAGATTCTGATACTGGAATGCTATAACTGCGGTGTTCGAGTTCATCGCCAGCGCTTCGTCCAGTATCGCGGATACGTGTGCATCTCGAAAAGAGAAGCCGATCGAAAGCAGCAGCGTGTCGGGAGTAAGGAGAAAAGTTTTTAGGCGCTCGAATAGCGCCGCGTACGGCTGACGCTGTGTTTGATCGTACTTAAGATAGTCAGGATACACGAGTTCGTTGGCGTTGCGCCCGCCGCTTCGAACGATCGAATTGCCATCGAGTGTCCAGCCGAGGCTGCCGTGAAGCTTCCAGAGTCGTGACCAGCGGGATGGCAGATCGTTGCCCGCCACTGTAACGGGATCGAAGAACGGTGACTTGCCGCCAGTAAATCCGTCGAAGTACGGAGCGCGTGCGCGCTCAAACGCTTCTTCGAAGAGCAGGTCGTAGTTTGTCGTGAAAATCTCAATCGCGTGGTTCCTCATGGTCCCACTGACCCAGGCGATGAGTTCGTGGTATGAATTGCGCTCGGTGGGCAAGGAAGGGCCGACGATCTTCCCGATCGCCGCGCAGATGGCTTGAGCAAGGGCGGCATAGCCGCCTGAATCTAACCCGTGCACTGGTGTTGAACCGATCGCGCGCTCAAGCAGGCGAACTCGAGAGAGTATCGACTCAATGTTCGTTTCTTTGCCCAATTCCTTGTAGAGTGCGTCTGCGGCTTTCGCATTGGCTCCAGTGAGCGTGTCCAGCACTTGAATAGTGAGTGCGTCGACGTTCGGGATCAGTGGAGCGCCAGTCGAGGACAAACGATTGTTCTTGTCGACCAAGATCGATACCGGCGCGCCAGCCCCCACCAATAGCCCAATGCGCTTGCGGCCCTGAGACAATACGAATCTCAAGTCCGACATAAATCGATCGGGATTGTGGGTGGACTCCAAGGGATGCCTCGCGCGTTATAAAACGGTCGAGGCCAGCCTATCCGATTCCTTGCGTGGTGACGCTAACGGAATGCCGTGGGGCGCAGCGCTGCTCTAGATCGCGCTAGCCCCTAATCCTCGTCCACCACATCAACCAAAATATCCCGTTTCCCGGCAGCGTTCGCCTCCGAGATAATCCCGGCCTTTTCCATCTTCTCGATCAGCGTGGCGGCGCGGTTGTAGCCGATGCTTAGGCGGCGCTGCAGGTAGCTGGTGCTCGCTTTGCGGTCGCGGCGGACAATCTCGATGGCGCGATCCAACAGGTCGCCGCCTTCGCCGTCGGCGTCGAACAATTCGGGATTGTCGTCTTCGCCGGCGTTCTCGTTCGGCTCTTGGGTGACGTCGGTGCGATATTGCGGCGCGCCTTGCTCTTTCAGCATGGCGACGACGCGTTCGACTTCGCCGTCGGTGACGAAGGGTCCGTGCAGGCGCCGGATGCGGCCGCCGCCGGCCATGAACAACAAGTCGCCCATGCCGAGGAGTTGTTCTGCGCCTTGCTCGCCGAGGATGGTGCGCGAGTCGATCTTCGAGGTGACCT
>JACMMP010000143.1 GCA_014378995.1 Hyphomonadaceae bacterium | reverse complement strand
GCCCGGCCAGGGCCGCGAGCATGGCGAACGCCAAAAGGTGCGCACAAAACCGCATGCGTCCAGGCTTGCCCCGCGCCGGCTAAGGAAAAGTTAGCGTAGAGGTTTTGCCTCGTCCGGCGATGGCGCGGCGCGAAACATGGCGGCGAGATCGACGGTGGAGCGCTGGCCCAACGCGTCGAAATGCGCGGCGAGCCAAGCCTCGGCGGCGGCGCGGCCGGTGGCGAATAGTTCGCTCAAGAAGGCGATATCGGTGTTCATGCCGCCGGCGCCGAGCGGGGTCAGCGCGGTACCTTCGCTGACATTGTGGATCAGCATCTTGCGGTAGCGCCCTTCCGGCAGCGTGTGCTGATCCAAAAGGCGCGCGACGAAATCGATGGCGCGCAATTCGCTGAGCAAGCTGGCGTTGAAGGTGATCTCGGTTTCGCGCGCGGCGATCTCGGCGGCGGTGCGCGGCGCGCCCTCGCGCTCGAGCGGATGGGCCTGGACAATGACGATGTCGCGCGTCTCTTGCACGTCGAACAAAGGAAACAGCGCGGGGTTGCCGGTGTAGCCGCCGTCCCAATAGGGCGCGCCGTCAATCGCCACGGCTTGGAAGAGCTGCGGCAGGCAGGCGGACGCCATGATGTGATCGGAAGTGAGCTCGGCGTTGCGGAAAATGCGAATGCGCCCGGTTTCGACATTGGTGGCGCCAATGAAGAGCTGGATTTGCTCGCAGGCGCGCACGCGCTCGAAATCGACCAGCTCGTCCAGCACTTCCTTCAGCGGATTGAGATTGAGCGGATTGAAATCGTAGGGCGAGGCGACGCGGCTCGCCATGTCGGCCCAAAGCGCGAGATAATTCTGCTGAATCCAGACCGGTTGGAACGAATTGAGGAACGCCAGAAGCGGCGTGCGGCGATAGGGGTTTGAGCGGCCAGCGTCGGCGACGCCTTCCCAGAACTGGCGCAATTGGCGGCGCGCGGTTTCGGGGCCGCCCGCCTCATAGCCCTCCGCCAGCACTGCCGCGCACATAGCCCCGGCGGACGAGCCGGAGATGGCTTTGATCTCAAGGCGCTCGTCCTCCAGGATGCGATCGAGCGCACCCCAGGTGTAAGCGCCCAACGCACCGCCGCCTTGCAGGGCGAGGGAGATAGGTTTGCGGTTCATTCCTCTTGAGGCCGCGGAGTCTGCGGTGGGCCGTCGTCAGAATCGTCCTCAACCTCGCCCGAGAACATTCGTGCGATCTCGGCGTCCAAATCCGCATCCGATTCGGGATCCGGATCGGGCGCTTTGAACTGCCCTTTCAAGAAGCCGAACTCTCTGATTTTCTTTTTCATCACTGTGCGGTCCAGCCGCCGTCCATGTTGAGCGCGGCGCCGTTGATTTGGTTGGCCGCGTCGGAAATGAGAAAAAGGGCGAGGCCGGCGACGTCGTCTACTTTCACGAACTCCTTTGTCGGCTGCGCGGCGAGCAGGACATCGTTGATCACTTGCTCACGCGTGAGGCCGCGCGCCTTCATCGTGTCGGGGATTTGGTTCTCGACCAAAGTCGTGAACACGTAGCCGGGCGAGATGGCGTTGCAGCGAACATTGTGCTGCGCGCCTTCGAGGGCGACGGTTTTGGTGAGGCCGAGTACGCCGTGCTTGGCGGCGACGTAGGCGGATTTGAACGGCGATGCGACATGCGCGTGCGCCGAGGCGATGTTGATGATGCGGCCGTATCGCTGCGCCTTCATGGGTCGCATGGCGGCGCGGATAGTGTGAAACACGGCCGAGAGGTTGAGCGCGATGATGGCGTCATACTTCTCGACCGGGAAATCCTCGATCGGCGCAACGAACTGGATGCCGGCATTGTTGACCAGCACGTCGAGGCGGCCGTGGGCGGCGATGGCGCTTTCCACTATGGCGGCGCAAGCTTCGCCCCGCATGAGGTTGGCCCCGTCATAACGCACGGACACGCCGGTCTCGCTTTCGAGACTGGCGCGGATGCGCTCGATCTCGGCGGCGTCGCCGAGACCGTTCAGGGTTACGTCCATGCCGGCTTTGGCAAAGCCGGAGGCGACCGCGAGGCCGATGCCGCTGGTTGAACCTGTGACCAAAGCTGCTTTGCGTTCGCTCATATGCTGCTCATCCTCCGCCTGGGGGCTGCTTGTCTTGCGCGTCTTGCCCGGAACCGCTAGCGCAAGGCTCGTATAAGCCGTCGGCGGCTAGCGAGGGATCCGACATGGACTTTACTGCGCCCATCAACGCTTTCGTGGCGGGCTTTCCTGACTTCATCATCCAGTTGAGCGTGGCGCTCGGGCTCTTCATCGCCTCGCTCATCATTTACGTGCTGATGACGCCGCACAAGGAGCTGGACCTCATCCGCGCCGGCAATCCATCCGCCGCATTGGCGTTTGGCGGCGTCGTGGTCGGGCTCGCCATTCCGCTGGGCAGCTGTCTTGCACATTCTTTCGGGGTTTTCGACCTCGTGATCTGGGGCGTCGTGACCCTGCTGCTTCAGTTGATCGCCTTCCGCTTCGCCGACATGTTCTTGCGCGGGCTGCCAAGGCGCATCGCCGAGGGCGACGTCGCAGCTGCGATTTTCCTGATGAGCGTGAAGATCGGCCTGGCGCTGATCTTGTCGGGCGCGGTGGCGGACCCAAATGTCGCGATCATGCGAGGCGGCTGAAACGTGCTGCGAATAGTTCCCGATTGGCTGCTCTACATCATCGTCATCGCGGCGGTTGTGTTCGTTCTGTTCCGGATCGACCAACGCCAAGACGCGCCGGAAGCGTACCGACCGGAAACGTCGGACTCCCAGCCGGGCGCGTACTTGCCGCCGCCATCGATGTACGATCCCGAAGTGCTGGTCGAGGTTGGACCGGTGGCTTCAGGTATGGGCTCGGCGTTCGCGATTTCAGAAGCGGGCTGGTGGCTGACGGCGCGCCATGTCGTGGACGGGTGCCAGCAAGTTGGTTTGATCGTCACACGCGGCGCAGCGGTGCCTGTGACGAAAGTCAGACGCGCGCTGTTTGCCGATTTGGCGTTGCTGCGCACCGATCAGGCGCCGGCGGCGTTGGCGCTGGATACGTCGGAGCGACAATTCCAGGTTGGTCAGCGTGCGTTTCACGTCGGCTTCCCGCAGGGGCGGCCGGGCGAAGCGTATTCGCGGCTGATCGGGCGCGAAACTCTGGTTGCGCGCGGGCGCTACGATCTGGAAGAGCCGGTGCTGGCGTGGGCGGAGCTTGGCCGCACGTCGGGCTTGCGCGGCTCACTTGCCGGCATTAGCGGCGGGCCGGCGTTTGGTTCGAACGGGCAAGTGATCGGCGTGACGATCGCGG
The DNA here is from genome assembly GCA_014378995.1 of Hyphomonadaceae bacterium. GTDB lineage: Bacteria > Pseudomonadota > Alphaproteobacteria > Caulobacterales > Aquidulcibacteraceae > Vitreimonas. The sequence continues at coordinate 1,291 of JACMMP010000143.1, read as the reverse complement.
AATCGGCACGCCGCGGGCGCGTCTACACCGCCTCCCCCTCTTCGATTACGCGGTTGCTGCGGCTGGAGCAGGTCGAAGCCGTCGGCGCGCCGGCGCCGCGGCTGACGGCGGACAATTACGGCGAGGAATCCGACGATCTGCGCCGTCAGCTCGCGGTGGCGCAAGTGGTGTGCGTCGCCCCAGGCGACAGGCCGCTTTAGATGAAAGCGGCGTACGCCGACCGGCTTATTGAGCAGGTGCGTATGAAGGCGACGCCGCTCTGCGTGGGCCTGGATCCATTTGCGGACAAAGTGCCGGCGCTGTTTGGCGATCTTGAGCGCGATCCAGCTGCGGTGCTGGTGAAGTTCGGCACGAGCGTAATCGATGTCGCCGCCAAGCACGCGGCGGTGCTGAAGCCGCAGCTGGGGCTGTTCGAACAATTCGGCGAGATGGGATACGCGGCGGCGCGCATCCTGTGCGAGTACGGACGCAGCGCCGGGATGATCGTGCTGCTCGACGCCAAGCGCGGCGATATCGGCACGACGGCGGACGGCTACGCGCGCGCGACGCTCGGGCCAAAGCCGGGGTTTGACGCCGATTGCGTGACGGTCAATCCGTATATGGGCAAGGACACGCTGGCGCCGTTCGTGAGCGCGGCGAAAGCGAGCGGCAAGGGCGTTGCGGTGCTGGTGCGCACCTCCAACCCCGGCGCGGGCGATGTCCAGGATTTGCAAGTCGGCGGCGCGCCGCTGTGGCGGCGGGTGGCCGAGATGCTGGCGCCGGAGACGCAAGACCTGATGGGCGCGAGCGGCTGGTCGGGCCTGATGGCTGTGGCGGGCGCGACTTATCCGGAGCAAGCGCGCATGTTGCGTGAAGCGATGCCGCACGCGCTTTTCCTGGCGCCGGGCTACGGCGCGCAGGGCGCGAGCGCAAAGGATGCGGTGGCGGGCTTTGTCGCCACGGCGCGAGGCCTGGAAGGCGGCATTGTGAGTTCCTCGCGGGCGGTAATCTATCCGCAGGCGGCGCAAGCGGCGACGACCATGAATGACTGGCGTGCGGCGATCGACGACGCGATGCGCGCCGCCGCGGATGACCTGCGCACAGCCTGCGCCCGCTGATACGAGCCTAATTGGGGGACAAGCGCGGCATTTGCCGCTATTCGTGCGATTAGGCGAGGCGCCCAAAACGGGCGAGAGGGAGATCACTCATGCGCAAGAAGTTGACGCGCGCCCTGTTTGCGCTGGCGCTCATGGCTGCGCCGGCTGCGTATGCGGATGGCCCAGGCGATGCGGGCGCGGATGTGGCGGCGCCG
>JACMMP010000142.1 GCA_014378995.1 Hyphomonadaceae bacterium | reverse complement strand
GCGCAGGCCTGCAGCGCCGCATCGACCGCCGCCTGATCGCGCGCCGCGAGGCGATCGGGCGCTGCGCCGTGAGCATAGCGGCCAAGCGCGACCAAGCTTTCGACGTTCACGGGCCAAATCGATTGCGGGCGTTGCGGCAAATACGCGACCCGGAGCGCCCGTTCGCGGGCGCTTAGCGTGTGAGGGTCGGCGCCAGACAACGCGATGCGCCCTTCGTGCGCGAGAGCGCCAACGGCGGCGCGCATCAAAGTGGTTTTGCCGGCGCCGTTCGGACCGAGCAGCGCAACCACTTCGCCGCGCGCGAGCGTGAGCGATACGGCGTTCAGCGCGCAAACGCCGCGGAGCTTCACGCTTACAGCATTGAGTTCGAGTAGCGCGCTCATGCATCGCCTCCCCTGGAGGCGAGACGCGCGGCGATCAGCGCAAATACCGGCCCGCCAATCAAGGCTGCGGCGACGCCGAGTTTGAGTTCGGTATCGGTCGGCAACAGCCGCACCGCGATGTCCGCAAGCACCAGTATGGCGCCGCCGGCGAGCGCGCTCGGCAAAAGCAAGCGCGCCGGATCGTGACCCGCCAAAGCGCGCACGAGGTGCGGGGCGGCGATGCCGACGAAGCCGATGACGCCGGCAACCGCCGTCGCCCCGCCAGTGCACGCGGCCGCGCCGAGCACGACCAGCAAGCGCGTGCGCGATAAGTTGGCGCCAATTGCTGCGGCCGCCTCTTCGCCAAGCGTCAGCGCTTGCAGGCCTCGCGCAGCGAAAAAGATCAACGCGGCGCCCGCGGTCAGAAACGCCGCCGCGAGCAGCGCGTCGTTCAACGAGCGCGCTTCAACGGAGCCCAGCGTCCAATTCACGAGATCGGCGAGCGCGCCGGGGTTCGGCGCAAGATTGAGCGCTAGCGCGATGAGACCGCCGGCCAAGCTCGAAAGGCCGACGCCAATCAGCGCAAGGCTCGCGGGCCCACGCGCCGACCAGCCGAGCGATGTCACCGCGAGAGCCGCGATCAAAGCAAACGCAAGCGCAGCGATCGGCGCCAACGCCGAGAAGCCGAAAGCAAACGCGACCACGGCGCCGAGCGCTGCAAACCCGGATAGGCCGAGCACGCCGGAATCGGCAAGGGGATTACGCAGGAGGCCCTGCAACGCAGCGCCGGAAAGGCCGAGCGCTGCGCCGACGATCCACGCCGTGAGCGCGCGCGGAAAGCGGATTTCCCAAACGATGGTGCGCGTTGCTTCGTCGTTGGCGAACGGATCGGCGAGCGGCGTCGGTCCAAGCCAGAGCGCGGCGGCAAGCGCGGCGAGGCTTGCGGCGATAAGCGCGAGCGAGATGTGACGGTTCATGGCGCGCGCAATGCGGCGCCGATCGTCTCGGCCGCGTCGATGGCGTACCAGGCCTCGCAGCTGATCGCAGCGAGCGGCAACGAAACAGTGCGGGCCTCGCCAAGCGCGCGGCGCAGCGCCGGATGCCGGCTTGGCAGCCAAGGGTTTACGCGGTTCCTTCCGTGACCGAAGAAGCCGAGTACGATCAGAGCCGGCGGCGTATCGATCATGCGCTCAAGCGGCAGCACGACCCAGCTTTCATCGGTGCGGACATTGCGCCCGCCAGCGGCGCGGATGGCCGCGTCCATCATCGTGCCCGAGCCCGCGACCGCGCCTGCGGCGGAGAGATACATCACCGGCTGGCGTGTCGGCGGCGCGCGCGCCGCCAAGCGTTCGAGGCGCAGATCGAGATCGCGCGCAAGCGCAGCGCCGCGTTCGGGGCGGCCGATCGTCTGCGCTGCATCGAGAAGATCTTCACGCGCCAGCGCAAAGTCCGGGGTATCGCCGACTTGTAGGACCGGCACGCCGAACCGGGCATAGACCTCGCTTGCGTCCCACGGCCCGCCCCAATTGCGCACGACGAGATCGGGCCGCAGCGCCAGCGTTTCTTCGAGCGTGCCGCGGGTCCGACGGATGCCGGCGGCGCGGGCGCGATAAAAGGAATCGTCGCGCAACGCGCCGCGCGAGAGCGCCGCGATTTGCGCGCGGTCGGCAAGCGCGAGCACGAATTGATCGGCGCAATAATCCAGACTGACAATTCGGCGCGGTTCAGCTTCAGCAGCAGAAGCGAACGCAAGCGCAATCGCGCAGATGAGCCAACGCACACGCACCTCCACGGCCCCATCCCGGGCCAAGGGCTTTCTCGTCGGCAGGTCTTCTGGCTTCACGGGTCGTTGCTCTTTGGCCCCTTCCCGCCCCGGACTTGATCCGGGGCAGTGGCATCGGCCTAAAGCTCGCCGCTTACAGCTGCGGGCGCAGCCGCGGATTTACACCGCGTTCCCTCTTGTCGCTCGGATGAGCAACCGACGCGGCGTTGTTACTTGGTTGCGTGAACTTACGCCAGCCTCGTCATCCTGGCGCGCACGCGTTGCGAGCCCAAGATCTAGGTGTCGTAAAGCTGCGTGTTTGCCCCTGGATTCTGGGCTCTCGCCTTTCGCGAGCCCCAGGATGGCGAAATCAGAGCAGCTCGCGCACGGTCTCCTTCGGGCGGCAGAGGCGCGTGCCTTTGGCCGTCGTCACGAACGGCCGTTCAACCAGGACCGGGTGCGCGATCATGGCGTCGAGCAGTTTGGCGTCACTGACTTTGGGATCGTTGAGGCCCAGCTCTTCAACTTCCTTGGCCCTCGTGCGCAGCGCTTGGCGCGGGGTGACAGCGGCGGCGGCGAAAAGTTGCTTCAGCTGCGGCTTAGCCCAGCCGGTTTTCAAGTACTCGACGACTTCAAGCTTTGCGCCCGCCGCTTCGATCATCGCCAACACCTGACGCGAGGTGGAGCATTTTGGATTGTGATAGATGATAGCGGACTTCGCCATGGCTCAAACCCAATCGGCGACGAGTGCGCCGATCTCGCGGTGCACAGCGTTGCGCGTATCGGAATCGGCGTCGCCCCCGTCCTGATACACCGCGATCAGGATTGCTTCGCCTTTCGGGGCCCATGCAATGGCGACATCGTTGACGGAGCCGTTCATGCCCGTGCCGGTTTTGTCGCCGACGCGCCAGTCGCTGGGCAGACCAGCGCGAATGCGCTGCAGCCCCGTTTGACTGGCGATCATCCATGCGCGCATCGTTTCCCGATTAGAGCGGCGCAAGGAATCGCCCACCAGCAAACGATTGAGCGCTTCGACTTGTGCCAGCGGCGTTGTCGTGTCGCGCTCATCACCAGGCGTGTTTTCGTTGAGTTCGGTTTCCCAGCGATCGAGCCGCGTCACGGCGTCGACGTTCTGGCGAAGCCACACAGTGAAACCTTCCGGACCGTCGAGCTGGCGCAGCAACAGATTGGCCGCGGTGTTGTCGCTAACCGTGACGGCGGCTTCGGCCAATTGCCAGACCGTCATGCCCGCGGCGATGTGTTCGCCCGTCACTGGCGAATGCATAACGAGATCACCCTGGCTGTAACTGATCAGCCGGTCGTGCTCCAGCCGTTCCAAAGCTGCGGCGGCGAGCAGCCACTTGAACGTCGAGGCCATGGCGAAGCGTTCGTCGGCGCGATAGTTGATGCGGTCCCCGGTCCCAGCGCTGAGCGCCGCAACGCCGAGACGCGCGCCAGGCCCGAGCCTGCGTTCGAGCATCTCAAGATAAGCATGGGTGCGCCGCGCCTGATCGATATCGCCGCGCGTGCTGCACGCAGCAAGCGCGAGCCCGCTGACGAGAGTTGCGCGGCGGGTAAGCATCAATCTTTCGCCCGTTCGACGTAGGAGCCATCTTCGGTGGAGATCACGACGCGCGTGCCTGGGCCGATGTGCGGCGGCACCATGGTCTTGACGCCGTTGTCGAGCATGGCGGGCTTATACGACGAAGAGGCGGTTTGGCCTTTCACCACCGGCTCGGTGGTGTCGATCGTTGCGGTGATGCGCGGCGGCAGTTCGATCGAAAGCGCCTGGCCTTCGTACATGGTGAGGTCGACGACCATTTCCGCCTGCAGGTACGCTACGGAATCGCCGACCATGTCCTTGGTGAGGTGCACTTGCTCGTAAGTGTTCGGGTTCATGAACACGAGCCCGGCGTCGCCGTCATCGAACAAATAGGTGTGTTTGATCTGTTCGACGAAGGCCTTTTCCAAACCGTCGCTGGTTTTGAACACGGCGGTCGTCTTCACGCCGTCGATGATGCGGCGCATGACGATCGTGGTGGTCGGCGTGCCCTTGCCCGGCCGGAAGGTTTCGTGGCTCATGACGACGTAGAGCTTGCCGTCATCGTGCTCGAGCACGTTGCCTTTGCGGACGTCGCTGGCGATGACTTTGACCACGTAAACCTCACTTGCCGCCGGAAACCCCGGGCGGGCCTAAAATCAGTCGAAAGGACCGGAATTGCGGGCTTCTCTAGCTGGGTTTGATGCGCTGGGAAAGCGGCGTGCTGTCTCAACCCTCTCCCTCGCGGAGAGGGTCGCCGCGCAGCGGCGGGGTGAGGGGCGAGGCCAACACTTCGGCGTCTGCGCGGCTGAACGCCCCTCACCCCCTGCCCCCTCTCCGCACGGGAGAGGGGGATGAGCCCGTTCTGGAATAAGGATCGTCACGCCGACAGGCGCGGCTTTCTCGCCGGGCGCGCGAGGATTCTGCGCGCTGTGCGGGCCTGGTTTCACGACCAAGGTTTCACCGAAGCGGAGCCTGATGTGCTCGTGCGCTCACCTGGCGCAGAAACGCACATCGACGCGTTCGAAGTAGGCGATCGCTACCTGCACACCAGCCCCGAATTCGCGATGAAGCGGCTGCTGGCGGCGGGCGAGGAGAAAATTTTCTATCTCGGCAAGTGCTGGCGGCGCGGCGAAACCGGGCCGCTTCATGCGCAAGAATTCACGATGCTCGAATGGTACGGCGCGTCGGCGCGGTACGAGCGGGTGATGGAAGATTGCGTTGAGCTTGTCCGGCTCGCAGCGCGCGAGACGGGCGTCGGTGCGTTTCGCTGGAAGGATCGCGTCTGCGATCCGTTTGCGGACCCAGAGACGCTCACGGTGCGCGAAGCGTTTGCGCGACATGCCTCCTCCCCCCTTGCGGGGGAGGTGTCGGCGAAGCCGACGGAGGGGGGGCGTTCAAACACGACATCGGCGGCAGCTTCACGCCCCCCGCCCCCTGCCCCCGCCCCACTAGGGGGCGGGGACGCGTTTTCCGCAACACTTGTCACGCTTGAACCAAACCTCGGCGCGCCAGCCCTCACTCTGCTTACCGAATACCCCATCAGCGAAGCTGCGCTCGCACGTCCCTGCTCGCACGATGCAAGCGTTGCAGAACGCTTCGAGCTTTACGCGTGCAGCGTCGAGCTGGCGAACGGATTCGGCGAGTTGACCGATCCGGTAGAGCAGCGCGTGCGGCTCGTGGCGGCGATGGATGAAAAGCAGAAGCGCTACGGGCAGCGCTGGCCGCTGGACGAAGATTTCCTCGCGGCGCTCGCGCACATGCCGCCGGCGAGCGGCGTGGCGCTTGGGTTCGATCGCCTTGTGATGCTGGCGACAGGCGCGCGACACATCAACGACGTGCTGTGGACGCCACAATGATCCGCGACGCCGCACCGCACGACTTCTCCGCGATACGCCAAATCGTGCGCCATGCCTTCGGCCAGGACGAGGAGGCGGACTTGGTCGAGCAGCTGCGCGCGGATGGCGATGTGCTGTTCGAACTTGTTTCGGGCAAGGACATCGCGATTGACGGCCACATCCTGTATTCGCCCCTGCTCATCGAGCGCGGCGACGAAGATCTAGCAGCTGCAGCCCTGGCGCCCGTCTCGGTCCTTCCGGCGTTCCAACGAAGCGGTGTCGGCAATGCTCTGATTGCGGCCGGCAACGCGCGCTGCGCTGCACTGGAGTGCGCGGCGATCATTGTGCTGGGGCACGCGGACTACTATCCCAAGTTTGGCTTCTCGGCGGTCGCGGCCGAATCGTTGGAAGCTCCGTTCTCCGGTCCGCACTTCATGGCGCTAGAGCTTCGGCCCGGCGCGCTGAAAGTAGGCGGCCGGGTGCGCTACGCGAAAGCTTTTGGAGTTTAAGATGAGCGCGCAGCCGAAGTCTGATCCGCTGGCGGAGGTCGCCGCGCGCTACGCTGCCGCGATCACGCCGGCGATGGACGCGCTCATCGACCCCACCAATCCGAACGATCCGATCGCGGCGCAGTTTCGTCCGGACGCGCGCGAGCTTGAGATCGCGCCGGACGAATTGAGCGATCCGATCGGGGATGAAGCCCACACGCCGGTAAAGGGCGTCGTCCATCGCTATGCCGACCGCTGCCTGCTGAAGCTTGTGCACGTGTGTCCGGTCTATTGCCGCTTCTGCTTCCGGCGCGAGATGGTCGGCCCGGATGGCGACGGGACGCTAACCGGCGCCGAGCTTGATGCGGCGCTCGCGTACATCGAGAGCCAGCCCGGCATATGGGAAGTCATCCTCACCGGCGGCGATCCGTTCCTGCTTTCGGCGCGGCGCGTGCGGGAGATCACCGAGCGGCTGGCGGCGATCGCACACGTGAAAATCATCCGCTGGCATACGCGCGTGCCGGTGGTCGATCCGCTGCGGGTGACGCCCGATTTGGTGGACGCGCTGCGCGTTGAGGGCGCCACCACCTATGTGGTGCTGCACACGAACCATGTGCGCGAGCTGACGGAGCAAGCCGGTGCCGCCATTGCGCGCATCGTCGATGCGGGTGTGCCGATGCTGGCGCAGACCGTGCTGCTGAAAGGCGTCAATGACAGCGTCGAAGCGCTTGAGGCGTTGATGCGCGGTTTGGTCGAAGCGCGCGTGAAGCCGTATTATCTGCATCATCTCGACAAAGCGCCCGGCACATCGCACTTCCGGTGCAGCATCGCGCGCGGCCAAGAATTAGTGCATGAACTGCATCAACGCGCGTCCGGCCTCGCGCAGCCGGCATACGTACTCGACATTCCCGGTGGTCACGGCAAAGCCCCACTTGCGAGTCCAAGCCTGCGCGAGAGCGGAGTAGGCTACGAGGTGCGAGATCGTAAAGGCGTGTGGCGGGCGTATCGGCAGTCGGGAGTCGGCAATCGGCAATCGGACGACTGAGCAACCGAACGACTGCCTACTGCCGATTGCCGACTGCCGAGCCCGCCGGTTCACCCAGCGCCACGAACAAAGCGCCGAGCATCAGCAGAGCAGCCGCAACGAAAGGCGCGGCGGGGCTGAAGACATCGAACAGCGCGCCTGCGCCGAGCGGACCGGCGACGCGGCCAAGCGCCGAGGCCGATTGCGAAAGCCCCATCACGACGCCGCGTTCGCGCTCATCGGCTTGGGCTGCGATCAAGGAATTGAGCGCCGGTGAAGCAAGCCCGATGCCGATGACGAGCGCGATCAGGGACGCGCCCATGGTCGAGACTTCGTGGCTGACGGCAAGCCCGCCGAAGCCAGCGGCGAATAGCGCAAGCCCGATCAACAACGTCACGCGCTCGCCCAACGCACGCGCCGCAGCGCCGGCGGCGCCGCCCTGCAGCACGACAGAACCTGCACCGAGCGCAGCGAGCGCCCAGCCCACTTCGCGCGGCCCCCAACCGAGCTCGATATCGGCCCAAAGTCCGAACGTCACTTCCATCAAGGCTTGCGCAGCGATGACCAGAAACATCACCGCGACAAAGCGCGCCAACGCTGGCCGCGAGAGCAGCAGTGCAAAACGTTGCCGGCGCGGCTTGCCCTGCTCCGAACGTGCAGCGGGTGAGAGCGTCTCCCGGAAGAACAGCAGCGCCACCACAGCGGCAATCGCGGCCAGCGCGGCGGATGCATAGCACACCAGCGCAAAGCCCTCACGGCTCGGTGTCTCGCCAATCAACAGCGCGCCAAGCGCCGGGCCGGCGATGAAGCCGAACCCAACAGCCGCGCCCAAAAGCCCCATATTGCGCGCGCGGGTTTTTTCGTCCGCCAGATCGGCGGCGGCGGCGAACGCGGCGCCAACATTGCCGGCCATGAGCCCGCCGACCATCCGCGCTGCGCCGAGTTCTTCAACGCTGTTCGCATTCGCGATCCAAAGATACGAGAGCACACTGCCGATTAGGCCCGCGATCAGAATCGGTTTGCGCCCAACCCGGTCGCTCAAGCGGCCCCAAAACGGCGATGAGATCAACTGCCCCAGCGAGTAAGCGCCCATGGCGATAGTGGCGGCAGTAGGCGTCGCGCCGAGTTCGAGCGCCAAGAACGGGAAGATAGGCAAGAACACGCCGAAGCCGGTCATGCCGATCAGCACGACGCCAACCAGCGCGGCAAGCGAAGCAGGGCGTGGCGCCATCGGCTCTGACTAGCCCATCGTCCCGATAAAGGAAGCGCGACATCATCGCCAAGGCCCCGCGCATCCAATCCCCCACAGGCGCGCATCCCCTACCGTAGTGGAGAACGGACATTGGCGAAAACAAATGGCGAGCCCTCGCTTGAGCTGCGAGGTGTTAGCAAAACTTATGGCCGCAAGGCTGTGCTCGCCGAAGTCTCGCACACGTTCACGCCGGGGCTGACCTTGCTGACCGGACCGAGCGGCGCCGGCAAATCGACGCTGCTGCGCTTGCTCGCAACGGTGGAGCGGCCGAACCGCGGCGTCATTCACTGGAACGGCGCCGCCGGCGCGCGTGGCAAGCTGCGCCGCACGTTGGGTTACGCGCCGCAAGCCGTGGATTTGCCGGAGGATCTGACGGCGCGGGAGTTTGCGCTGCACATCGCATCGCTGAAGGGACTCTCGGCCAGCGCCGCCGACAAGCAATTCGGCGCCATCACCGATGCAATCGGCTTGCACGCCGACATCAACAACCGCATTGCGAGCTTTTCCGGCGGCATGCGCCGGCGGCTGATCTTTGCACAGGCGATGCTCGGCGCGCCGCAAGTGCTCGCTTTGGATGAGCCGACAGCCGAGCTTGATGCGGAGACCGCGCGCAAGCTTGGCGCGTTGCTGCTCGAGCGAGCCCGCGACGCCATCGTGGTGATGACGACGCACCTGGCCGAGGAGCTGGCGCCGCACGCCGCCGCCGTCCTGCGCGTTGAAGCCGGCAGCGTGATGCGCACGGCATGACGGCGATTACGCAATCTTCGCTGACGACATCGCTTCAGCGCTATTGGCGCAGCTGGGGCCTTTGGCTGCTGCTGCTCGTCGCGCCCGTGGGCGCGCGCTTCATGCTGCCGATCAACGGCGATGGCGTCGCTATCGCCATTGGCGGCGAGCTGCCGTTGATGACGTCGCCGTTTCTCGGCGTTTCGCTCGGCATCGTGGTTTCAACCTTAGTGCTGCCGATCGCGTGGCTCTATCTACGTTCGAACACGACGCGTCGCCAGCCTTGGCAAATTGAGGAAGTCACGCCTGGCTCGCGCATCGCCATCGCGCTCGGACGCTTCGGCGCCGATGTCGTGGTGTTGCTGGCGATGCTGGCGGCGCTGACGTTTGCCGGCTGGTTTCTGGGCTGGATGCTGATCCCGCCGCGACCGTTCAATCCGCTCGAGATCGCCTTCCCGCTTTGGCTGGTGGCGGCGCCGGCGCTGATGGGACTGGCGGCGCTGCGCATCCTGTTCGACGCGCGCCCGCTCCTGCGGAGCGGCTTTGGAGACTTTCTCTATTTCGTTTTGTGGATCACCAGCATCGCGCTGCCGGCGGCCACGCAAGGACAGGCGACGACGTTCGCCACCAACATGGTCGATTTCGCGGGCTTCGTGACGCCTTTGACCTACGCGTCGCCGGCCGGCACGGACGACTTCGCCATCGGCGGCATCGAAGCGGCGCAAGGCACGCTGCAGCTCGATGTGAATGCGGGGTTGTTCGCGCCGGGCTATATCGCGTCGCGCTTGGTTTGGATCGGGATCGCCGTCGCCCTCACCGTGCTGGCTGGCCTGATCTATCGCCCGCATCTAGCGCGCCGCCGCGCCGGCAAGCCGGGGCGTTTGACTGCGTGGCTCAATCCCGGTGCGCCGCCGAAAGCGATCGCCAACGCGCCGGCGGCGCGGCAAGCGGCGCTTGGTTGGCTTAATTTGGTCGCGGCGGAGTTCAGATTGATCGGTTCGGGGCGCGCGTTCTTGCTGATCGCCGCGTGCATCGCAGTCGCTGGAGCTTTTGCAGATTTTCGCCACGCCGCCAGCCCTGCCGCATTGCTGCTGCTGTCGTTCGCGCTCACGTCGCATGCCGGGCGCAGCGAAGCGCGCGGCTTGCTGGCGCTAACGAAAACGGCGCCGCTCGCGCCAATGTTGCGGCGCGCGGCGTTCGTGGTTGCGGGCGCAGGCTGGACGACGTTGCTTGCTGTGCCGGCGCTCGTGAAGGCGCCGTCGCTGGAAGCGCTGAGCTTAGCGGCGGCGACCGGGGGCGCTGCGGCGCTTGTCGCGAGCGCCATCGCCGCCATTAGCGGCTCAGCGTTCGCGCCCCGCTTAGTGTTGCTCGTGCTGTGGTATGGTTATTTTTCAGCGCCGTGATCACGCGCTCGGGCGAATTGGCGCGGGCGCCGCCGGGTTGAGATAGGCCCTCAGGTCCGCCCAGGGGATCGATACTTCCGTTCCGCCCATGACCCCGCTCGGTAGTGGCTAGCCCATTGCGCGGCGGCACACACCCGCTGCATTGCCGCGGGGCCGCGGAGTCAGCGGGAGAGCGGCGTGGTCAGGCGGTCATTGCTCCAAATACCGGCTTGGCTCACACGGCCTTCTGCGTCCCAAAGCACGCCATAACCGTTTTGATCGCCGCTCGCCCACTCCCCTTCGTAGCGCCGCCCGCTCACAAAATAATAGACGCCGCCCCCGCTCCTATCGCCTTCGCGATACGCACCGTTGTAGCGGGCGCCGCTGCGCATGTGCATGACACCAAAGCCGTGTCGGACCTTGAACGCATCAAGTTCGGCCGAAGCGGCCTGTGCTTCCGGCGCGCGCGCCGCGCCCAAGCGGCCCTTACGACCCAGCCGTGATTCCAACGCACGCACCAACGCCTGAAAGCCCGGATGCGAAAGTTCGCCGTCCCAACCGACGAGATCATCTGTGTGGACGGAGCCGAAGCCGAACGGCAGCGCAACGCCGTCAATGCGCGCGGGACAAAGTTTGCCCTGCGATTTGGCGTGGCTAGCTTCGTCCATGACGAAGTCGCTTTCGACCGCGCGCTCACTCCAGAGCACGATCGCCACACCGCATTGATCGATCACCTGGCGAATCACTTTGCGGTAGCGCTCGCCGGAGAGCAGATCGAAGTCCCACCAGACATCGAACCCCAATTGCTCGATCGCGATCGACAGCCGCTCGGCGACTTGGCGATCCTCGCGCTTATAGGAGATGAAAATGTCCGCCATCGCCGGCTCCCCTCGGGGAGAGACTTACCACACGACGTAGGCGCGCTAAAGCGCTAAGCTGACGGGCGAATTGGCGCGGGCGCCGCCGGGTTGAGATAGGCCCGCAAGTCCGCCCAGGGGATCGACACTTCCGTTCCGCCCATCACGTACGGCGCGCCGAACGAATAGGGCGGAAACAGCAAAGTGAGACCCTGCTCGGTGATCAGCCACAGGTGCGGCTTAGTCACGCTCTCTTGCACGTCGCGTTCGGGCGGGGTGAAGCCGTCCTCGCGGTACTGGCGCGCGATTTCGGTCACGGCGCGCTGCGTGAGGAAGCGCTCCCATCCCGAATCTTCGGTGAACACATCGGTTGCGGTGAGCGCGCGGCCTTGCTCCATCAGCACGGTGACGGCTTTGGACGTGTTGCTGCCGTGCGCGGCGCCCAGCGTGTCTGACGCCATGTCGAACCGCACCGAGATTAGTTCGGGGCCGGCGAAGGCGATGCGATACTCGACGACTTCATTGGTCGCCTCTTCCAGCCGGAATTGCGGCTGCTGCGCGACGAGATCGTTGAAGCGTTGGATCGCCGGCGTCTGGCGCCCGTCAATGCGGGGAAAGCGAATTTCGCGCACGATCGCCGCCGGCGCGTCATCGCCAAGGCCACTCGACGCAACCATTGCTTCGTTCACCGGCGAAGCGTCCATCAATTCCATGCGCTGGAAGGTGTAGCCGCCAACCTCCTGCACCGCTTCGCGTACTTCCTGCGCGCGGGCGCGGAAACGCTCTTCCAGGCAGCGTTGCGCCGCGGCGTCGGGCTGAGCGTCGGCGCCTTGCAGGCCGCAGATCGTACGCGCGGCTTCGCGCCAGCGGTTCTGGTTTTGCACGAGGAGCGCGGCGCCAGCGTCGGAGATGGACGCGGACTCTGCCACAAGAGCTTCACGCGCTGCGCTATCGAGCTGCGCCAGCGCCTGATTTTGGCACAGGGCGTCGCCGCCATTGGCGCAAATGTCCAGCGCCTCGGCGATGTTGGCCGCCGAGCTTTCTTCGGTTTTCGCGCCGTCGCCGCCGCGACCGCAGCTGGCGAGAGCGATCAGGGCGAAGGATGCGCTGGCGATCCAGTTTCCGCGCATCAACATGTGCTCAACTACCTCCGTCCCAGGTTTCATTGCCACAATCGGCAGAGCGCGTCACGGTCCGTCGCGTCATAAGCGCTCTCGCGTTTCGCTCTCGCTAAACTAGATAGACCCCATGCCTGTTTCGGCCAGTTATCAACCTGATCCGATGTTTCTGAAACTCGGCTCAGAATTCGCCGATCCCGTGGCGCCGGCGCGTTTTCCCGAACACATTTTGCGCTGGCGAAACCAAAGCCGGGCGGAACAGGTGGGTCTGGGCGAGCTGAGCGCCGGGGAATGGGAGGCGCATTTCGGGCGCTTTGAGCCGCTGCCGCAAAACATGAACCAGCCGCTGGCAATGCGCTATCACGGCCATCAGTTCCGTTCCTACAATCCCGAGATCGGCGACGGCCGCGGATTTCTCTACGCACAGCTGCGAGACGATGCGGGCCGATTGCTGGATTTCGGGACCAAGGGCTCGGGGCAGACGCCGTATTCGCGCTTCGGCGACGGACGGCTCACGCTGAAAGGCGGCGTGCGCGAGGTGCTGGCGGCGGAGATGCTGGACGCGCTGGGCGTCAATACCTCGAAGGCGTTCTCGCTGTTTGAGACCGGAGAGCGATTGGTGCGCGGCGACGAGCCTTCGCCAACGCGCTCCTCCGTGCTGGTGCGGCTCTCGCACAGCCATATCCGCTTCGGCACGTTCCAGCGCCTCGCCTACTTCGAGCGGCCCGACCTCATTCATCAGCTGATCGAGCATGTCTGCGCAGCGTACTATCCGCGGCATCTGAACCTCGCCGCCGAAGCACGCGCGGCGGCGATGTTTGGCGAGGTTGTGGAGGCGAACGCGCGGCTGGCGGCCAGCTGGATGGGCGCGGGCTTCGTCCACGGCGTGCTCAACACCGACAATCTGAATGTCACCGGCGAGAGCTTCGATTACGGCCCATGGCGCTTCCTGCCCACGAGCGACCCGGCTTTGACCGCCGCTTATTTCGACGAAACCGGGCTCTACGCGTTCGGCCGTCAGCCGGAGGCGGTGTCATGGGCGCTGGCGCAGCTGGGCGGTGCGCTGACTTTGGTTTGCCCCCCCACGGCGCTTGAAACGGAGCTTACGCGGTTTGCGACGGCGTACCAACAAGGATTGCGCGACCATCTGTTTGGGCGGCTCAACCTGATCGAGGGAGATTTTTCCGCTGACATGACGTTCCTCTCCGACGCCTTCGCTTGGCTCACGGAAAGCCAGGCGCCATGGGATCAGTTCTTCCACGACTGGTATTGCGGCGCCGCCAGCGCGGGGCGCGCAGCCGATAGCCCGCAGGCTGCGCTTTACGCCTCCGCGGCGTTTGCACCCGTCCGGGCGGGGCTGGAGGCGCGTACCCCCAGCGGCATGGATGAGTTCCTGAGCCACTCCTATTATCAACAGCCGGCGCCGGTCAGCATGGTGATCGACGAGGTCGAGCGCGTCTGGGCCGCTATCGCGGAGGGCGACGATTGGACGGCATTTGAAGCCAAGCTGCGCGACATCGCCACACTGAAAGCGGCGATCAGCGGCTGTCATGCATCTGTCGCGGACGGATAATAGGAGCTGTCGCCAGTCAATCGGGGGACGCGCCTTGAGCCGCACCAAGCATCTGAATGAGTTGATCGCCTCGCGCCGCGCCTTGCTGGGCGGGTTGGCGGGCCTGCCGCTGCTCAATCTGGCCGCGTGCGCGACGTCGCCCGCGACTACGGCGGGCGGCGCGCCAACGGACGCGATGAACTTCGCCAGCGTGCCGGCAACCAACGCCGATACGGTGACGTTGCCGCCGGGCTATCGCTGGCGCAAGCTGATCGCTTGGGGCGATGCGTTGTTCGAAACCGTTTCCGAGCGCTTCGATCCGGACGCGTTGACGCGCGCCGAGCAAGAGCAGCGCTTCGGCCAGAACAACGACATGCTGGCCTGCTTCGCGGCGGACTACGCGTTCCCGCCGCCAGCGGATTCCGACCGGCTGATCCTCTGCGCCAATAATGAATACGCCTCGCTCGAACTGGCCTTTCCCAGCCTGCGCGATCCGCGCGCGACGACGCCGGCGCAGATCGAAGCGCTTTACGCCGCTATTGGCGTGAGCGTTGTCGATATCGAACGCACGGGGAGCGACTGGCGCGTCGTTCGCGGCGCCGCGCCCGGAAGCGGCCACAACCGGCGCATTACGCCGTTCACGCCGGTGGAGTTTACCGGACCGGCGGCGCGCCATCCGTGGATCGCCGCCGCCGCCGCAGTCGTGAATGCATCGGAGCCTGACCGGAGCGGCGGACGCGCGCCCGTCAGTGCAGTGCGCTGCGGCACTGCGGCCAATTGCGCCGGCGGTTTGACGCCGTGGGGCACCTATCTGACGGCAGAGGAAAACTTCGACAGCTTGTTTGTCGGCTCGGAACGCGCGCCAGCCGTGCGTGAAGCCATGCGCGAGGACGCTTACGTCCTGGACGCCGCCTCGTTCGGCTACGTCGTCGGAGCGCCGTTTCCGGATACGCACTATCCGCGTCAGTTCCGCCTGGCGGAAAATCCGCACGGACCGGCGCTCTATGGCTGGATCACCGAGATCGATCCGCACGATCCGCACGCGGCGCCGAAGAAGCGCACTGCGCTCGGGCGCAAGAAGAACGAATGCGCCACAACCGCTTTGGCGCGAGATGGGCGCGTCGTCGTTTATATGGGCGATGATCAGCGCAACGAGCACGTCTACAAATTCGTCTCGCGCGGGCGCTTCGATCCGAACAACCGCGCCGCCAACATGGACCTGCTAGACAATGGCGATCTCTTCGTGGCGCAGTTCGAGGAAAACGGCGGCGGGCGATGGCTACGCCTGACGGTCGAAGCCGCGAACGCGGCCGCGGCCGAAGCTGAATCGCCCATACGTTTTCGCGACGAAGCCGACCTCATGGTGCGCGTGCGCGATGCGGCCCGGCTGATGGGCGCAACGCCAATGGATCGGCCGGAGGACATCGAAGCGTTGCAAGACGCCAACTGGCGCGGGCTTGGTCCGGTGCTGATCGCTTGCACCAACAATAGCGAGCGGGGCTTCGAGCGGCCTGGCAATCCGCGCCGTGAAAGCGATCGCCCGAATTCGGCGCAAGCCAACGTCGCGGGCCATATTTTGCGGCTCGACGAAGCCGGCGGCGACAGTGCGGCGCTGCGCTTCGGCTGGGACATCTTCGCCATGGGCGGCGATCCGAATGCGACGGCCACGACAGCGATGACCCGCGGCGGCTTGCCGGCGCATGTGTCAACCAAGGTCGCCGGCGTCGAGACGATCAGCGGCGAGCGCTTCGCCTGCCCCGACAATCTGTTCATCGATTCCACACAACGCGTGTGGATCAGCACCGATGGCGGCGACAGCGTGTTCGCGGACTGCAACGATTGCGTAATGGTGACGAGCGCGCGTGTGCAGGCGCCGCGCGCGGTCAAGCGCTTCCTGGTCGGCCCAATCGGCAGCGAAGCGTGCGGGCCGCTGATGGCGCCGGACGAGCGCTCGTTCTTCTGCGCCATCCAGCACCCTGGCGGCAACGATGTCGCCGGCAACGAGTACGGCCAGGCGCGCTGGCGCGGCGCGCCGCCGAACTCTCACTTCCCCGATGGCGGCGATAGCTGGCCGCGCTCGGCGGTGGTCGTGGTGACACGCGACGATGGCGGCAGGATCGGCGACTGAGCGGTTGCGAGCCGGCGCGCTATTGCCTAGCTCTTGGCGCACGGCCCCGTAGCTCAGCTGGATAGAGCAGCTGCGTCCTAAGCAGACGGTCGGGAGTTCGAATCTCTCCGGGGTCGCCGCTCACTCCACCTGAAACACGAGCGGCATGCTGACTTGCGCGCCGATGGTGGAGCGGCCGTCGGGGAATTGGCGGGCGGCGCGGAATTGACGGGCAATGCGAATTGCGGCCGGGCCGAAGCCTTCGTTGGCCGGCGTTTCCGAGGTGATGTCGCAGTCGAGACGCAGATTGCGCCGCACAATGCAGTTCAGCGTGACGCGGCCATCGACGCCGGCGTTGAGCGCGCGGCGCGGATAGTGCCGCGCGTAATCGCTAACGCCGGGGCGCTGCGTGAACGGCACTTCTGAAAGCGCCACAACGGGGCCGGTGGGTTCGTCGCCGCCTCCGCCGAGCGCGCCGAGCACATCGAAGCGGACGACGAGCTGCGTCTCGTAGCCGACGTTGGGATTGGGCGGAAAGCGCGCGCCGAGGGCGACGCGCATAGCTTCGGCAGTGACGGCGTCACTTTGCACATCGCTATCGATGACGCGCGCGCTTTCGACCACGCCTTCCGGCGTGACGCGCACGAACAAAGTCACTGCGGCGTTGCGGCGGAGCGCCAGAATTTCAGGCGTCAGGTTCGGGCTGGCGATTGCCAGCGGCGCGATCTCGCGTCCGGCGTTGCGCCCTGGCGGGAAGATGACGCGGTAGCGCGCGGGATACGGCGCGCTGCGACCGCGCCATTCGGCGGGCCAGGTTGCGCCGCGGATGAGCCGCGCGGCTTCGGCGGCGTAGCCGAGATCTTCGGCGCTCTCGCGCGCCGTGCGGATGTCAGAGGCTCTGCCATCTTGGCCGACGATGAATTCCATATCCGCGTAGCCGGACAAAATGGTGTTCTGCATGGCGACACTCAGCACTGGGCGGCCGATGCGGTCCGGGCGAACGTGCAGACGATCGTGTTCGGCAAGGCCCGGCCATTCTTCGTCTTCGACCGTAGCGGTGGTGGGCGCATCGATGGGGATCAGCGGCTCGCCTGGCCGGCGGTTTGTGTAGAGCGTGATGGCGATCACGATCAGCACGCCCACAACAGCAGCGACGGCAATCAGAATGGCGCGCCTGTCGAAACCGCGTGGTGCAGACTCTGCCGGTGGCGGCGCGGGCGGCGGTGATTGCATCACCGGGGGCGGAAGCCTTTCGCGCTGGGGCGCTTGCGGCTCAGGCGCGGGAGGTTCGAGCGCCGGAGGTTCAAATTCCGGCTCTGGAGCCGGCGGCGGGGTGGGTTCGGGTTGCGGCGCCTGCGGCTCGGGCTCGTAGAGCTCAGGCTCGTAAAGCTCGGGCTCAGCCTCCGGTTCGGGCGCCGGCGGATCAAACTCCGGCTCTGAAACAGGCGGCGGCGTTTGCTCCGGTTCGGAATCTGGTTCGGGCGGCGGAGGCGGCGGCGTGTCTGTCACCCAACGGCTCGCGAGTTGCGGATTGCGTCACCCATGAGGCACTCGCCTACACTAGACTTGGCGCCGCCGGAAGCAGTCGGCGCTGTGATCGTTGACGATGCCGACCGCCTGCATCCAGGCATAGACGATAGTCGGGCCGACGAACTTAAAGCCGCGCTGCTTCAAGTCCTTCGATATCTGCTCTGAGAGCGGTGTAATCGCGGGAACGGACTTGCCGTCGCCCTTCAACTGCTTGCCGCCAGTGAACGACCAGCAATAGCCGTCGAAGTCCTCGCCGCGTTGCGCCATGTCGCAATAGATTCGCGCGCCGGCGATGGTGGCGTCGATCTTGGCGCGGGCGCGGATGATGCCGGGATCGGCCATCAGGCGGGCGATGTCCTTCTCGTCAAAACGCGCGACTTTGGCCGGGTCGAAACCCCTGAACGCCTTGCGCATGGTTTCGCGCTTGCGCAGCACCGTGATCCAGGCAAGCCCCGCCTGGAAGCCTTCGAGCATGAGCATTTCCCAGAGCATGCGCGCATCGTGCTGCGGCACGCCCCATTCTTCGTCGTGATAAGCGACGTAAAGCGGATAGTCGCCGCACCAGCGGCAGCGTTTGAGCTGAGCTTTGGTCATGCCGGCCACGATTACCGCGCTTCGCATCTGCGGCGCCAGATGCTTTGCTTGATCACGGGGGACGCACCTGTTTCAGTGCGCGGCGAAGATTGAGGGAGAGCCGCAATGCGGAATGGTGTGGCGCTTGCCGGCGCGGCGTTGGGGCTAGCGCTCCTGAGCAGCGCCAGCGCGCAAGAGGCGCCAACGCGCGATCCGAACTTCGGCCGCGGCGAGCGGGTATCGGGGCAGAGCTTCGCGACGCGCTCACCGGTCGTGGCGCCGCACGGCGCGGCGGCGACGGCGCATCCGCTGGCGACGCAGACGGCGATCGACGTGCTCCGCAATGGCGGCACTGCCATCGATGCAGCGATCGCCGCCAACGCAATGCTCGGTTTGGTGGAGCCCACCGGCAACGGCATCGGCGGCGATATCTTCGTGATCGTTTGGGATCCGCGCACGCAGCGGCTTTACGGCTATAACGGCTCGGGACGCACGCCGCGCGGCATGTCGCTGGCTCAGATGCGGCGCGAGGCGCGGCGGCGCGGCAACCCAAACGCAGTGCCGAGCTTCGGCGCGGCGAGCGTCAGCGTCCCGGGCACGGTCGACGGCTGGTTCGCGCTACATGAGCGCTTCGGACGCCGGACGATGGCGGAGAACCTGGCGCCGGCGATCCGCTACGCTCGCGAAGGCGCGCCGATCCCGCAGACGATCGCGATGTATTGGGCGAATAATCGGCGGCGTCTCGCCGCTGAGTTCGAAGCCGGCCGGCTGCAAGAGTACAATAACGCCCGCAATCTCTATTTCTGTCAGGAGAATTGCGAGCCGATGCGGCAGATGCCGGATGGGCATGGCCTGTTCCGCAACCCCGATCTCGCCAATACCTTGGAGTTGATCGCGACCGGCGGTCGCGATGCGTATTATCGTGGGCCGATCGCGCGCACGATCGACGCTTACATGCGCCACATCGGCGGCTGGCTGCGCTACGACGATCTGGCGCGGCATCAGGGCGAGTGGGTCGATCCGATTTGCGCGCCATATCGCGATGTCGAAGTGTGCGAGCTGCCGCCGAACTCGCAGGGCGTCGTGGCGTTGCAAACACTGCGCATTCTTGAAGCGTACAATCTGCGCGAGATGGGCTTCCTCTCGCCGGATTCCCTCCACACGCAGATCGAAGCGACGCGTCTCGCCTTCGCCGACCGCGCGCAATTCTACGGCGACCCGGAGTTCACCGGTTTCGATGCGCGCCGTCTGCTGACGGACGAGTACACGGCTGAGCGTCGCGCCATGATTTCCAACGACCGCGCCATGCCGCCGCCGCCGCACGCAGAGCTGCGCATCGATGGCGATACGACGTATCTGACGACTGCGGATAGCGACGGCATGATGGTGTCGCTGATCCAGTCGAACTATCGCGGCATGGGGTCAGGGCTGGTGCCGGATGGCCTGGGCTTCATGCTTCAGGACCGCGCCGAATTATTCTCCCTTGAGAGCGGGCATCCCAACGTTTACGCGCCCGGCCGTCGCCCATTCCAAACCATCATCCCAGCGTTTGCACTGCGCAACGGCCAGCCATGGCTGTCATTCGGCGTGATGGGCGGCGACATGCAGCCGCAAGGCCACGTGCAGGTCATCGTCAACCTCGTCGATTACGACATGGATCTGCAGGCAGCGGGAGACGCAGCGCGCTATCGCTTCTATGGCGGCGCCGAACCAACGGGCGATCAGCCCGACGGAGTCGGCTTCGTTGCAATGGAGAACGGCGTGCCGCCGGCAGTGCGCGCAGAACTTGAACGGCGCGGCCATCGTATTCGCCCGGCGGATGGAAGCTTCGGCGGGTATCAGGCGATCATGCGCAATCCGAATGGCGTCTACGAAGCCGCGACGGAAATGCGGAAAGACGGCAGCGCGGGCGGGTATTAACTGCTCCCCCTCCCCTTGAGGGGAGGGGGTTGGG
>JACMMP010000141.1 GCA_014378995.1 Hyphomonadaceae bacterium | reverse complement strand
CTCGCGCCTGGTCGCGGCCCTGCGGCGCCTCTTCGTGGCCGGCGCCGGGGCCTCGTTCGCGGCGGTTTTCGTGTTCATGGCGCTCTACGCCATCGAGGGCGGGTTTAACGCTGGCCAGCTCAGCGCGGCCGAACCGCTGCGCATGATCAACCCGCGCTTCACCGGCCGCAGCGAGAACGGCGGTCCCTACCAGCTCTCGGCTGAGATCGCCGAGCGGCCGCAGGGCGAAAACCAGCCGATCGAGCTGATCTCGCCGGTCTATCGGACCGAAGCCGGAACGATCATGCTCGCGCCCCGCGGAATTTACGATGAGCAGGCCGAGACGGTGGTATTCGACGGTGAAGTGCTGTTTTCCGACAGTGGCGGCAATCGGTTCACCACGCCGAACATGTTCGTCGATCTGGAGGCCGGTACGCTCACAGGCCGCGGCGGCGTCACCGGCGCCGGGCCTCTTGGCGTGCTCCAAGCCGACAGTTATGAATTGCGCCATAGTGACCGCGCGCTTGTGCTTCGCGGAAACATCCGGGGACAAATTCCGGATCGCGATCAACAGAATGGGGAGTCGCAGCCATGAAGCCCGCAGCGTTGTTCTTTGCCGCCGGGACCTTCCTGTTGGCCGCAGCCGTCTCGGCCCCCGCGCACGCCCAGCTGAGCGAGGGCGGCGGCCCCGTCTCCTACTCGGCGGACAATCTGGAATACGTCGACGCGGAGCGGCGTTTGGTGCTCACGGGCGACGTGGACATCGTCCAGAACGATGCGCGCCTGCGCGCCGACCGCATCACGCTTTTCTTTAGCCAATCCACCGGCGGCGCCCAGGGCGGGCAGGGTCTGGGCTCGGGCGACATCCAGCGCATGATCGCCGAGGGCGAAGTCTATTACGTGCGCCCGGCGCAATCGGCCCGCGGCAACCGCGCCATCTATGAAGTCGCCAATGACAGCGTGACGTTCACCGGCAATGTCGTCGTCGCATCCGAAGAGAACGTGATCCGCGGCGAGACGCTCGTGCTGCAGATCGGCACCCGCCGCACCACGATCCGGCCGACGCCGGGCCAGCGCGTGCGCGGCGTCTTCGTGCCTAGCCAGGGCGCAAACGAGCCTGGCGGCAACCGTTGAAAGCCAAAGCTTCACGAAATCTTAGCGGCGCCTGGGCGATATGAGTCCTGAGGGCGCTACCAGCCGTTCGGCCAAGTCTGAAACCGCTCAAGGCGGTTTAGGCGCGGTCTCGATCGGGAAATCCTATCGCGGCCGCCGGGTTGTCAAAGACGTCTCCGTCTTTGTGAATCGCGGCGAAGTCGTCGGTCTGTTGGGCCCCAACGGAGCAGGCAAAACCACCTGCTTCTATATGATCACGGGGCTCGTACGCGTGGACCAGGGGCAAATCTTGTTGGACGGCCAGGACGTCACAACGCTGCCCATGTATCAGCGCTCTAGGCTTGGCGTCGGCTATTTGCCGCAAGAAGCTTCGATCTTCCGTGGTCTGACCGTCGAACAGAACGTCATGTCGATTGTCGAGCTGCACGAGCGTAATCACGCTAAGCGGCGCGAGATCGTTGATGGGCTGCTCGCCGAGCTGCGCGTCGACCACTTAAAAGATGCGCCCGCCTCCGCCCTCTCGGGCGGCGAACGGCGCCGGGTTGAAATTGCGCGGGCTCTGGCGACCAGGCCGTCCTTCATGCTGCTCGACGAGCCTTTCGCTGGTATCGACCCGCTCGCCATCAACGACATCCGAGAGCTCATCCTGTTTTTAAAACAGCGCGGCCTCGGCGTTCTGATCACCGACCACAATGTGCGCGAAACGCTGCAGATTGTGGATCGTGCTTCGATCATGTTCGACGGTGAAGTGATGTTCGAAGGCACTCCGCAAGAAGTGCTCGCGAATCCGGTCGTCCGCGAAAGGTATCTCGGCAAAGATTACCACTAGACCGGGGCCGCGAGATGGCGATGATCCCCCGTCTAGAGATGCGCCAGGGCCAGTCCTTGGTGATGACGCCGCAATTGCAGCAGGCGATTAAGCTGCTGCAGCTTTCCAACGTCGAGCTTCAGGAATTTGTCGAAGGCGAACTCGAGCGCAATCCGCTGCTTGAGCGCGAAGAAGGCTCGGCCGAAGCAAAGAAAACCGACGATGGCGGCGACGCCCAGGCGCTGGAATTCGAAAGCGGCATGGCGCCGGCGGAAGCCGCGCTAGATGTTTCCGTTGCCGACATGGCGCCCGATCTCAGCACCTGTGAGCTGGCCGAAGCGGGCGCGGCCCCGCTGACGGATTGGTCGAAAGCCGGCTCGGGCAAAAGCTTCGACGAGATGCCCGGCATCGAAGAGACGCTCGCCAGCGATAAGACGCTTGCAGAACATCTGGACGCACAGCTCACCGAAGCCGGCCTCTCTCCCGTTGAGCGCATGATCGGCGGCGTGCTGATCGATGCGGTGGACGATTGGGGCTACATGCGCGCCGATTTGCTGGAGATCGCCGGCCGCATCGGCGCGCCCTACCCGCTGGTGTTGCGCGTGCTGGAGACCATGCAGGGCTTTGAGCCCACCGGCGTGATGGCGCGCGATATTCCTGAATGTCTGGCGCTGCAGCTGAAAGAGCGCGGCCGCTTCGATCCGGCGATGGAAAAGCTGCTCGCGAATTTGGATTTGCTGGCCAAAGGCCACGCCGAGCGCTTGCAGACGATTTGCGGCGTCGATCGCGAAGATCTGGCCGACATGATCGCCGAAGTGCGCGCTTTGACGCCTAAGCCCGGCGCAGGGTTTGGCGGCGGTGTGGTGCAATCGGTGGCGCCGGACGTCTACATCAAGCAAGCGCCGGACGGCACTTGGTTGGTAGAGCTCAATTCCGACACCATGCCGCGCGTGCTGATGAACCAGCGCTATTACGCGACGGTGTCGAAAACGGCCAAGCGCGAAGAGGACAAACTCTTTCTCACCGAATGCGCGCAGAACGCGTCATGGCTGGTGAAGAGTTTGGATCAGCGCGCCAAGACGATTTTGAAAGTCTCGCGCGAAATCGTGCGCCAGCAGGACGGCTTCTTCGCCAATGGCGTTGCGCATCTGCGGCCACTGAACCTGAAAACCGTCGCCGCCGCGATCGAGATGCATGAGAGCACGGTCAGCCGCGTCACCTCGAACAAGTATCTCTCCTGCGCCCGCGGCGTATTTGAGCTGAAATACTTCTTCACCGCCTCGATCAACGCCTCAGACGGCGGCGAAAACCATTCCGCCGAAGCCGTCCGCCACCAGATCAAAGGCTTGATCGACACCGAAGCTGAAGCGGACATCCTCTCCGACGACCGCATCGTCGAAATCCTCCGCGAAAAGGGCATCGACATCGCGCGGCGGACAGTCGCGAAATATCGCGAGAGCTTGCGGATTCCGAGCAGCGTGGAACGCAAGCGGAAGCTGGCGAGCGGGATTTAGAGGTGCTGGTAGCTCAGCGCGGCAACACGGCGATGTCGCGCACTTCGCCTCGGACGCCGCGGAGCCGGCCGAGGGATGTGGCGGCCCCTGTGGTCAGATCGATCCTGTGTAGTGCGCCCGCAGCGACGGCCCACCCTTCATTGACCGTCCCATCGGTGGCGATGTCGAACGCAATCACACTCGGTGTCGCGCCCAACATTCCAACTTCGTTGAGAACCCCGTCGTTCGGCGGTGCTTGACGCAGGAAACGGCCGCTGGAATCGATGTCGAATAAGGTCGTCTCGGTAGCGCCGCTAGCGGAGTTGGTATAGGCGCCGGCGATCACGCTCGGCTGCTCTCCCCCTTCAACAAAGCGCAAATCGGTGTCGTTTGTAACGTCGCCATTATCGACATTTGCGCGCAAATTTGCGCCCGTGACGCTGATGATACGAAGCCGATTGGCGACTGGGTTAAAATCTACCGTCACCGCCCCGGCAGCGGGCGGCGCAAGACGCAATTGGGTCTTGCGCGAGGCGACGCCGGTGATCGGGTCGATCGTGAACACTGCGCCCGAGTAGCTGAGTGCGTAGAGCAGACCGTCAGACGGGCGCACGTCGATCCCAGCAATCGGCGCATCGACGCCAGTGATGGCGACCGTCAGCGTGGCGCGACGTGTTTGCGCATCGATATGGACAAGTGTCGCATCTCCTGTCAGCGCAGCTATGGTTTGCGCGTTAGCGATCGCGGGCAGGGCCAACACAGCGGCGGCAAGAGCAAACGCGGCAAGTTTCATGTGACGCCTCCGATTGAGTTTGGGCGCAAACGCCCATGCTCTTTCTACTCCTGAGGCAGCCCTTTGGATTGACGGTCAACACGAAGCTTTTGTTACGCCGAACGTTGTTCAGCCACCGCCACCATTTCTTCGGCCAGTGGGGCCTCATCAGATCATCCGGCCTGCGCGCAGCATTGAACCCGGAAAACAGTCTCGCAACGTCTGCGCCCAGAACGACCACGATGGCCAAGTTCGCGCGGCGCTCGCCGTAAAGACTATCGTTCGGAACAGAAATCGTGGGCTGGGCTGATCGCGGGCGCACGTCAGCACACGGGCGCCGTTCGTCGCATCGGCTTTGCGCTTGGTCGCGCGACGCTGTGTGGTCGGCGCATGAAGCACCTCGCCCTTGCCGCCCTCTTCGCGCTCTCCGCTTGCGCCGCGGCGCCGGCGCCCGCGGCGGCGCAAACACAGTGTCAGCCCGCCGGCTACGCGCGCCAACAACTCGATGCGCTGAAGGCTGCCGAATGGGCGCTTGCCGACGATGCCGCGCGCAACCGGCTGGCGCTGGCGCTGACGAGCTGCATCGGCTCGCCCGATCCGACGCTGCGCGATGGGATCGTGTTCGAAGGGCTGCAACATTGGTTGCGCGCACGTCAGCTCGCGCCGGAGACGATGCGCGCGCTGGCTGCAGATCTGGAACGCCAACTCAGTGCGCCCGATGCCGAAGGATTCCGCCAGCCGTTCGCGGCTTTAGTGCTTTCCGAAGTCGTGCGCGCGGATCGGGTGGAGGCGTATCTCGATGCCGAAACGCGAACGCGTGTGCTGGCGAGTTCGATCGCTTACTTCAACAGCGTGCGCGATTATCGCGGTTTCGACGCCCGCGTCGGCTGGCGCCACGGCGTTGCGCACGCCGCTGACCTCCTGCTGCAATTTGCGCTCAACCCTGCGCTCGGCAAGCCGGAGCTCGAACGCATCCGCGACGCCATCGCCACGCAGGTCGCGCCGCCAGAGCATTTCTACATTTACGGCGAGAGCGAACGGATGGCGCGGCCGATCATTTATTTGGCGCAGCGCGGTTTAATTGGCGAAGAGGAATGGACGCGCTGGTTTACGCAGTTTCCCCCGACGGAGGGCGAGAATTTGTTCGCGTCACCAGCGGGACTGGCGCGCAGGCACAATGTGAACGCATTTCTGCAAACAGTGTGGCTCAATGCGCGGCTGAGCGAGAGCGCTGCGGACGACGTGATGCTGCCGGGCGCGGAAGCCGCGCTCAGGGCGATGCCTTAGGACTTGCGCGCACGCATCAGCAATGCTTGCCCCACCAGCACCAGTGCGACGCCGCCAAGCGCGAACAAGCCCCAGCTTTTGTCTTCGAACAACGCCGAAACCAGCATCGCCACCGGCGGCGTCAATGCGGAGATGTAAGAGGCGAGCGCATAGCCGCGCCGGCGCGCGAGCCCGTAATACAGAAAAAACGCGATCACCGAGCCGATAATGGAGAGGTGCAGCAGCGACAGCACGTAGGGCCAAGTAAACTCGAACGTCCACGCCTTGCCGGTCAGCAGCGCAAACAGCGCAAGCAACCCCGCGCCATACGCCATCGCCCAACCCGTAGAAGCGGCGACACCCGCGCCGGCAAGCTCGCCGCGCCGCGCGTAAACGTTGCCGACACACGCCGCCAGCACGCCCGCGAAGGTGAGGCCGATGCCAGTCCAGGCGCGCGGGCTCATGTTTGCCGCGACTAGTTCTTCCCATGACAACAAGCCAACGCCGGCGACGCCGAGGCTCGCGGCGAACCAGGCGAGCGCCGAAGCCCGCTGGCCGAACGCCACGCGAAAAACGATGAGGTTCATGAACGCCATCGCCGCGAACACGACGGCGACAACCGCGGACGTCACCCGCTCTTCGGCCCAATAGACGAACGCGTAATCGATTGCGAAGGTGAAGAGCCCGACGCCAAGCGCCGCCAGATGCTGCGCGCGCGTTAGCGTCATCGTCTCGCGCCGCAACGCACACCACGCAAACAGCAGCGCCGCCGCCAGCGCGAAGCGATAGGTGATGGAAACGACTGGATCTACGACGCCGAGCTGCAGCGTGATCGCAAACCACGTCGTGCCCCACGCCAATGTGCAGACCGAAATGGCGATGAAGTCGAGCCATTCGCCGGACCTGACGGGCCTCGCTGCGGCCGCTGGCTCGGCGCTCATTCAATCCTCCCCCTTCGCAGTCGCGATATAGTGAGTCGAGGCCCCGGTTTCAGCGCCGTCCGATGCGGGGAAAGTGTCTCACACTGGCGCCCTCTGCGGGTTACGCGCGTTGACCGGCCCCTGCTCCGGGCCTACCTCTAAAGAGATGGCGACGGGGCGTCCTGAGGGGGCGGGACCCGGCCCTGAAGCCCTCCGCCCTACGGTATCCCGAGGAGGCTCATACATGCGCATACAAGTCGCCGGACGGCAGATGGATGTCGGCGAAGCGCTCCGCACCCGTATCGAAACCGAGTTGGCGGCGGGTGTGGGTAAGTATTTTAGCAAGGCGACCGATGCAGTGGTGACCGTGGCCAAGGATGGCGGCCAGAGCGTCAACGTCGATTGCACGGTGCATCTGTTCTCCGGGATTACGCTCCAAGCCGAAGGCCACGCCGGCGACGCCCACAGCGCCTTCGACGACGCCATGAACAAGCTGGAGAAAAGGG
Source organism: Hyphomonadaceae bacterium (assembly GCA_014378995.1). GTDB lineage: Bacteria > Pseudomonadota > Alphaproteobacteria > Caulobacterales > Aquidulcibacteraceae > Vitreimonas. The sequence continues at coordinate 19,710 of JACMMP010000141.1, read as the reverse complement.
TGCGGCGCTATAAACGCCGGCTGAGGAATCACCACGCCGACAACAAATCTCCCCTTCCCGCCGAGGACGCTTCGGCCTATGTGCTCGCCCCGTTAGAGGCAGAAAACGAGGCTGACGACGATGCGCCGGCGGCGACCGAATCGCCGCCGCTTGTGATTGCGGAAAGCGCACTGGTCGTGCGCACGATGACCGTCTCAATGGCGGTGCTACAGCTCGATCTGTCCAAAGAGCCGGCATTGATGTTCAGAAACGCGGCGAATGGCGTCTTCAACGTCGTTTATCGCCGCGCCGACGGCAACATTGGCTGGATCGATCCGGAACGAGCTTCAAAGAAAGTTAAGAACGGCGCCGGATGAAGCGCGGCGTTGGCGCCGCCCTCGCATGCGGCGTCCGCGGAGCAATGATGAACGACCTAAGCGATCTGGTGGCGGCGGAAGCCATTCTGCCCCGCCTGCTGGCCACCTCGCGCCGGCAGGCGATCCAAACGCTGTGCGACGCGCTGGCGCGTGCGGCGAGCGTAGATGCGCGCACCGCGTTTGACGCTGTGCTGATCCGCGAGCGGCTTTCGGGCACGGGCATGGGCGACGGCGTCGCCGTTCCGCACGCCTCGGTGGCGGGCCTTGCCCGTCCGATCGGCGCATTCGCGCGGCTGGAGCCGGCGCAGGATTTCGACGCGCTCGACGGCCGGCCGGCCGATCTGGTGTTTCTGCTGCTCTCGCCGCTCGACCGCGGCGCCGATCACTTGAAAGCCTTCGCGCGCATTTCGCGCTTCATGCGCCGCGCCGAAATCCGCGAGAAGCTGCGCGGCGCGCGCGGTGCGGAAGAACTCCACGCTTTGTTCGCCGGCCCAGCGCGGGTCGACGCTGCATGATGACGACGGCCGACAGGCTGTTCTCGTACTTCCCGCTGCTGATGACGATCGTGTCGTTGGCGGCGCTCGGCGTATTTGCGCAATGGCCCTCGGGCTGGAGCGCGCTGCTGCTGCTCGTCATCCTCTATCTGTTTCCGCCGCTCGTGCTGCGCGTCATGCTGCGCTGGGCGCCGTTGAAGCAGGGCGTGTCCGCCATTAATGGGCGCACCTTCTCGCCCTGGCTCGCGGCGCACCACCTCCAGGCCTTCTACGACGCGCTGCCCTATCTGGAAGCGCTGCTGCGTGTGATCCCTGGCTTCTATTCGATGTGGCTTCGCCTCTGGGGCTCGCGCGTTGGGTACGGCGTCACCTGGCCGGTGCGCATCGACGTGCTCGACCGCAATTTGATCGACATCGGCAACCGCGTGACGTTCGACCGCGAGGTTGAACTCGCCGCTCACGTGCGACAGAAGATGGAAGGCGGCGCCGCGCGTGTTCTGGTGCGCACGGTGCGCGTCGGCTCGCACGCGTTCTTGGGTGCACGCGCGCGGATCGGACCAGGCGCCAACGTGCCGCACAACGCAAACGTGCCGGCAATGGCGATCGTCGGCGTCAACGAAAGCTTCGGCGAAGCCGTGCGGCATCCGGAAAAAGAAGAAGCGCAATTCGCGATAAGTTGAGCGCGGCGCGCTTGTCGTTCTTCATCTGAGTCATTCCTTCTCCAGCTTCGCCAGCAGCACGCCTTCGCTGACTTGCGCGCCGGCTTTGGCGTTGAGTTCGGTGAGCTTGCCGTCGAACGGCGCGGTGAGCGTATGCTCCATCTTCATAGCTTCGAGCACAAGGATGGGATCGCCCTTCTTCAGCTTCGCGCCGGCCTTCGCGGCGACGGAGACGATCTTACCGGGCATCGGCGAAAGGATCGCGCCATCGCCGGCCGTTGCTTCGTCAGCGCTGCGTTCGCCGGTGTCGAGGGTGAATTCGTACACATCGCCATTTCGAAACACATAGGCGACGCCGTTGAGCAAAGTGGCCGGGGTCAAATTGGGTTCAACCCGGCCAGTGCAGGCCTTTCCGTTGTAGAGCATTTGGACAACCGCTTCTGCTGAAGCGTTCAATCGAAATCCGTCGAGGCGGCGCCACGGTGAAATTATCTCACTTAGCGAGTGAGGCGCGGCAGGCGATGCTCTTTTCTTTGCTTGATTTGAGAATTGCTTGGCTGCGGCGGCAAGAACTCGACCACTTGGCGGCGGTTTGATCGCCAAATCATCACCGCGAGCGGGAATAAAGTTGGTGTCAAGGCGCCCTTCAACGAAGTCAGTCTCCGAAAGGCAACGTGCAAGAAATCCCAAGTTCGTCTTTACCGGCGCGATCTCAAAGCTCTCGCAAGCTTCGCGAAGCAGCGCGATCGCGCCGTCGCGCGTGGCAGCGTGAGCTACGAGCTTTGCCAACATCGGATCGTAAAAAGGCGTGACGTCGTCCCGATTCTCTACGGCAGATTCGAGGCGCACCGGATACGGTTGGCCGTATTGTTTGTCTGCTTGGTAAAAATGCCCAATCTTTCCAATTGAAGGCAAGAACCCCGTGTTTGGATCTTCCGCATACAACCGGGCTTCCATCGCCCAGCCGTTAATGCGCAACTCTTCCTGCTTCAACGGCAGCTTCTCGCCGCTCGCGACGCGGAGTTGCCATTCCACCAAATCCTGACCAGTGATCTCTTCCGTTACCGGGTGCTCCACTTGCAACCGCGTGTTCATTTCCATGAACCACACACGATCCGCGCGGAGGCCTTCGCTGGCGTCGGCGATGAACTCGATGGTGCCGGCGCCGACATAGTTCACGGCGCGCGCCGCCAACACCGCCGCATCAGTGACGGCCTTGCGCGTGGCCTCGTCCATGCCCGGCGCGGGCGCTTCTTCGATCACCTTCTGGTGGCGGCGCTGCAGCGAACAATCGCGCTCGAACAGATGCACGACATTGCCGTGCGTATCGCCGAACACCTGCACCTCGATATGGCGCGGGCGCTGCACATACGTCTCGAGCAACACGCGATCGTCGCCGAACGCTGCCGCCGCTTCGCGCTTGGCCGATTGCAGCGCGGCTTTGAAATCGCCGTTCTTCTCGACCTTGCGCATGCCTTTGCCGCCGCCGCCGGCGACGGCTTTGATCAGCACTGGATAGCCGATTCCGTCGGCTTCCTTCTGCAAGCGCTCTTCGCTTTGATCTTCCCCGGGATAGCCGGGCGTCGTCGGCACGCCGGCTTCGGCCATGAGCTTCTTGGCTGCGTCCTTGAGGCCCATGGCGCGGATGGAGTCCGGACGCGGGCCGATCCAGATCAGGCCAGCATCGATGACTCCTTGAGCGAAATCCGCGTTCTCGGAGAGAAAGCCGTAGCCAGGATGGATCGCCTCGGCGCCGGTTTGCTTCGCGGCGGCGATGATCTTGTCGCCGCGCAGATAGCTTTCCTTCGCGGGCGACGCGCCGATGTGCACCGCTTCATCGGCCTCGCGCACGTGCAGCGCTATAGCGTCAGCGTCGGAATAGACGGCGACGGTGCGGATGCCGAGACGCTTGGCGGTGCGAATGACACGGCGGGCGATCTCGCCACGGTTTGCGATGAGGACGGATTTAAGCATTGGCCCACACGGCGTTGATGGCGAACAGTACGAGGAACAAGAGGAACGGCGCCAAGATCAGCAGCGTCGGACCCCTGCTCTTCTTGTGGAGGAGGCCGTCGAGCTGAAGGAAGACGGCTGGCCAGGCGAAGATTGCGGTCGGCAGCACGAGCCACAGCATGAGCGGCGGGAGCTTGATCTGCATCAACGCGATTGCGCGCAGCGTGCTGCTGATGAACAGAACGCCGAGCGTGAGGTAGGAGACGACGATATCCGAGAGCGGCCGGATGTTGAAAAAGTTGGTGATGAGCCCAAACACGTTGGCGAAGTGGACGCTGACGTTCTCGGACCAGAAGTTGACGAGATAACCGATTGGCCCGCGCCACTCGACGACGCCCGACACCATGTTCGCGATCTCGATCGGGCCACCGAACAGGCCGATCGGCGCAAGGATGACGGATAGCCACCAGATGAAGCCGCGGTTTGCAGTTGGAGCGGGTTGAGCCGCATCTGTCATATGAAGCTCTCTTCGTCATTCCGGGGCGTCGCGCAGCGACGAACCCGGAACCCAGGAGCAAAGGACGAGCTTGTGGCCCCTGGATTCCGGATCGCGACTTCGTCGCGTCCGGAATGACGGTGGTGGGTGTGGCTCATGTGGCGGACTGATCGCGCGCGGCGATCTCAGCGCGGATGCGCTCGATGTCTTTATCGAACTGCTTCTCGGTTCCAGTCTTTCGTGTCTTCAGCCATTTGAAGAGTGCGACGATTGGAAGGCCAAGCGCGATCGCGATCCCCGCTGCGATTGCGGAGTTCAGCGCGTAGACCGGCGCGTCGGCCCATGTCAGACGCCAAACATCAAAGAACAAAAAAACCAAGACGTGGTTGGCCACGACATAGAAGAGCACGAACATGTACTCAGGACGGATCCAGAGCAGGATGAGGATGAGTCCCCAGCCCGCCATGAAACCTGCCACGTAGATCATGATCAGGTTGATCAGAGTGTTGACGTCCATAGCTACATCCTAAACACGCCGAAGCGTGTCTCCAGCATTTATTGCGGCGCCGGAGGCTGCCCGTCACGCACGGCGAGTTCGGCGCGAATGCGTTCCATTTCCTTGTCGAGCTTCTTGCCCTTGGCGGCGTCGCCTTCGGCGGAGCCGCCGCGAATCCAAATGATGACAAAGCCCATGATGAGAAACACGATCAACCAGATGGCGAGACCGATGCCGTAAGTGATAAGCAGCTCCGGCGTCGGCGGTAGGCCAGCAGATCCCGCGGCGAAGAAGAACGTAAGCAAAGAGACGAGGGCGAGCACGCCCGTCAGGATGTAGAGGTTCTTTCTGCTCGGCTTCGTGCCGAGCACGATCCAAGCAACGATAATCCAGAACAGCATGCAATCCTCCCCTACATTCTGAACACGCCGAAGCGTGTTTCCGGGATCGGCGCGTTCAGGCTCGCGCTGATCGCCAAGCCCAACACATCTCGCGTCTGCGCTGGATCGATGATGCCGTCGTCCCATAGGCGCGCTGTCGCGTGATACGGATCGCCTTCGGCTTCGTAGCGCGCGCGGATTGGGTCTTTGAACTTTTCTTCTTCGGCTTTCGCCCAGGTCTCGCCTTTGGCTTCCATGCCGTCGCGTTTCACTTGCGCGAGCACGCTGGCGGCTTGTTCGCCGCCCATGACGGAGATGCGGGAGTTGGGCCAGGTGAAGAGGAAGCGCGGAGAATAGGCGCGGCCGCACATGCCGTAATTGCCGGCGCCGAACGAGCCGCCGATCAGCACGGTGAATTTCGGCACTTCGGCGGAGGCGACGGCGGTCACCATCTTGGCGCCGTCCTTCGCGATGCCGCCGGCTTCGTATTTGCCTCCAACCATGAAGCCGGAGATGTTTTGCAGGAAGAGCAACGGAATGCCGCGCTTGCAGGCGAGCTCGATGAAGTGCGCGCCCTTCTGCGCGCTTTCGCTGAACAATATGCCGTTGTTGGCCAGGATCGCGACGGGGAAGCCCCAGATGCGTGCGAAGCCAGTGACGAGCGTGGGGCCGTAGAGCGGACGGAATTCGTCCAGCTCACTGCCATCAACGATGCGGGCGATGACTTCGCGCACATCGTACGGCGTGCGCACATCGTCGGGGATCACGCCGTAGATGCTTTCGGCGTCGTAGGCGGGCGCGATGGGTTCGCGCAGATCGAGGCCGACCTTCTTCACAGTGTTGAGGTTCGCGACGATGCGGCGCACGAGATGGAGCGCGTGCGCGTCGTCCTGCGCGAGATGATCGACGACGCCGCTCTTGCGCGCGTGCATGTCGCCGCCGCCGAGATCTTCGGCGCTGATCACTTCGCCGGTCGCGGCCTTCACCAGTGGCGGCCCACCGAGGAAGATGGTGCCTTGATTGCGGACGATCACGGTTTCATCGCTCATCGCCGGCACATAGGCGCCGCCGGCCGTGCATGACCCCATGACGCAGGCGATCTGCGCGATGCCCTCGGCGCTCATGCGCGCCTGGTTGTAGAAGATGCGGCCGAAGTGGTCGCGGTCGGGGAAGACCTCGGCCTGGTGCGGCAGGTTCGCGCCGCCGCTATCGACGAGATAGACGCACGGCAGCTTGTTCTGCATCGCGATCTCTTGCGCGCGGAGGTGCTTCTTCACCGTCATCGGAAAATAGGCGCCGCCCTTCACCGTGGCGTCGTTGGCGACGATCATCACTTCGCGGCCAGATACACGCCCAACGCCGGTGATCACGCCGGCTGCTGGCGCTTCGCCGTTGTAAAGATCGTACGCAGCGAGCGCGCCGATCTCGAGAAACGGCGCGCCGGGATCGAGCAAGCGCTCAACCCGCTCGCGTGGCAGCAGCTTGTTGCGCTTGGTGTGACGCGCGCGGGACTCTTCCGGGCCGCCGAGCGCGATCTGCGCCGCGCGTTCGCGCAGCTGCTGCGCCAAGCCGCGATGATGCGCGGTATTCTTGGCGAAGGCTTCGGAATTGGGATCGATAGAGGATTTAAGTTTCATAGGCCCCGCTCTCGTGCAGCAGGCGTTCGACGTGGGCGAACCAAATACCCTCGCGTTGCGCCACTGCCAGTAAGTGATCCGATTGTTCCAGCTCGATCAGTGGACGTTGCCGGTGGTCTTGCGGCTTCACATGGCATTTGAGATTGAGGGTCGGTCGAAAATTGCCACCCATCTCATTTGAGAACCAGCCAAACATTGGCCCGAGTTTCGACTGATCTTCATCGAAGAACGCGTCAGCATATCGGTTGTCGTTTTCCTCGCTCAGGGTCGACCAAACGCCAAATGTGAGCTTTTGCCCCGCACGATCTCTTGTCGGAAGCTCAAGCGAGCATCGGATGAAAAAGTGACCATCGGGCGTCACGCAATCGTCGGCTGTCAGCGAACCCTCTTCTCTCTGCGCGTCCGAGAGCGTGAGCCAATGGTCCGGCTGCATGAACGCCAGCGCTGGCAATTCATCGTCGTGACGTTTCCCACAGTAAGAGCAGACGAAGCTCATCCCCCGCCAATGATCTCCCGCCCAATCAAAAACCGCCGGACTTCATTCGTGCCGGCGCCGATGTCGTAGAGCTTAGCGTCGCGCAGGAAGCGCTCAACTGGGAAGTCCTTGGTGTAGCCGGCGCCGCCGAGGGCTTGGATGGCTTCGAGTGAGACGCGCACGGCGCTTTCGGAGGCGAACATGATGGCGCCGGCGGCGTCGTGGCGCGTGGTCTTGCCGGCGTCGCAAGCGCGCGCGACGGCGTAAACGTAGGCGCGCGCGGCGGAGAGCGCGACGACCATGTCGGCGACCTTGGCCTGGATCAGTTGGAACGAGCCTATCGGCTTGCCGAATTGTTTGCGCTCGCGCACGTACGGCAGCACGACATCGAGGCAAGCTTGCATGATGCCAAGCGGGCCCGCCGCGAGGACGGCGCGTTCGTAATCGAGGCCGCTCATCAGCACGGCGACGCCGCGATTGAGACCGCCCATGACGTTTTCTTCTGGCGCTTCGCAATCTTCGAACACCAGCTCGCCGGTGTCCGAGCCGCGCATGCCCATTTTGTCGAGCTTCTGGCTGGTGCTGAAGCCTTTCATGCCGCGCTCGATGATGAACGCGGTGATGCCGCCGGAGCCTGCGCCCGGTTCGGTCTTGGCGTACACGACGAGCGTGTTGGCTTCGGGGGCGTTGGTGATCCAGAATTTCGTGCCGTTGAGCACGTAGCGATCGCCGCGCTTTTCCGCGCGCAGCGTCATGCTGACGACGTCGGAGCCGGCGCCCGCTTCGCTCATGGCGAGCGAGCCGACGTGTTCGCCGCTGATCAGCTTAGGGAGATATTTTGCCTTTTGCTCCGGCGTCGCCCAGCGGCGGAGCTGGTTGATGCAGAGGTTCGAGTGCGCGCCGTAGCTGAGGCCGACCGAAGCAGAGGCGCGGCTGACCTCCTCCATGGCGACGACGTGTTCGAGGTAGCCGAGGCCGAGGCCACCATCTTCTTCGGCCACGGTGATGCCGTGCAGGCCAAGCGCGCCCATTTCGGGCCAAAGCTCGCGCGGGAATTTATTGGTGGCGTCGATCTCGGCCGCCATCGGCGCGATGCGATCCTGCGCATAACGGCTCGTAGTCTCACGGATGGCGTCGGCAGTTTCGCCGAGCTGGAAATCCAGGGTGTGCGATTGGGTCATGGTCCCCCTAGTCGGCCGGCCTCTACGGGCCGTTCACGCAATCGTCCGGTCTTAGACCAATCGCGCCAGGAGTGAAATTGGCGCTCGATAAAGAGGGTTAATGGGTAACCACGCGCGTTGCTGGGTTTCCCCGCTAATGTTACGCTGCCGGAACGTCGGGTCTCTTTAGGGCGTTAAAAGTTCATGGCACCTCCAGCTCGTCCTGTTTGGACCGGGCAAATCCGGCTCGCCCTCGTGGCGCTGCCGGTGAAGCTCTATTCCGCCCTCGATGCGAGGGAAAAGATATCGTTCAACCAAATCCATGAGCCGTCCAAGCAGCGTATCAAGTACGAGAAGGTCGCCCCCGGCGTGGGCGTCGTGGACAAGGACGAGATCGTCAAAGGCTACGAATACTCCAAGGGCCGCTACGTGCTGTTCTCGGACGAAGAGTTCGAGGCGCTGAAGGTCGATTCGAAGAAGACGCTGGACATGATCCAGTTTGCGCCGGCCGACACCATCGATCCGATCTATTTCGACAAGCCGTATTACGCCTTGCCCGACGGCAAGATGGCCGATGAGCCCTACCGCGTCGTTGTCGAGGCGCTGAAGAACACGAAGACGGTCGGCCTTGGCCAGATCACCATGCGCGGACGCTCATACGTCGCGGCGGTGAAGCCCTATGAGAACGGCCTCGTGGTCGAGACTGTGCACTACGCTGAGGAAATACGGCCCGCGAAAGCCTTCTTCGACGATCTGCCCAACGGTAAGCTCGACCAGGATTTGATCGATCTCGCGCAGGAGCTGATCACGCGCAAGAAAGCCAAGTTCGATCCCGCGAAGTTCGAGGACGAATACGCCATCGCCATCGAGCGGCTGGTGAAGAAGAAGATCGAACGCAATGGCGAGCTGGTGCTGGACGACCAGGAAGAGCCGTCGCGCGACTATGGCGACAACGTCGTGTCGTTGGTGGATGCGCTGAAGAAGTCGCTCTCAGCCAAGTCAGCGCCCGCCAGCGGCAAGCGCAAAGCGGCCAACGACGACGAGGACGAGGACGAGGAAGCGCCGGCGCCGAAACGCACCCGCGCCGCCGCGGAAAAGACGCGCGCCGCGCCGCGGGCTAAAGCGCCAGCCAAAGCGCCGGCTAAACGCGCTAAAAAGTAGGCAATCGCCATGCACGCACCACCACCGCCGTCCTCCCCCGCAAGGGGGAGGTGGCGCGCGCATGAGCGCGCGACGGAGGGGCGGGCGCCAATATTGGCAAATGATCGCGCCGCCCCCTCTGTCAGGCTGCTTTGCAAGCTGACAGCTCCCCTTATCGGGGGAGCACGGGACGCCGATTAATGACGCGCAAACCACCTACGAAAATCGCGACTAAAGAATCGCTCGCCGACTACAATAAAAAGCGCGATTTCGCGAAGACGGGCGAGCCCGCCGGCGGCACGTTGAAAAGCGCCGGCGACATGTTCGTGGTGCAAAAGCACGCGGCGACGCGCTTGCACTACGATTTTCGGCTCGAACATGAGGGCGTGCTGCTGAGCTGGGCCGTGCCGCAAGGCCCCAGCTACGACCCAAGCGTAAAGCGCCTCGCCATGCGCACGGAGAACCACCCGCTCGAATACGGCTCGTTCGAGGGTGTCATTCCCAAGGGTGAGTACGGCGCCGGCGCTGTGATCATTTGGGATACCGGCAAAGTGAGGTGGGTCGCCGATCCGGCTGAGACGCTGAAGAAAGGCGAGCTGAAGTTCATTCTCGATGGCGAGCGGCTGAAGGGCGAGTTTCATCTGGTGAAAATCAAGCCGCGCGAAGGCGAACGCGGCGATCCCTGGCTGCTGTTCAAGTCGAAGAACGATGAGTACGCCGGCAAGGGCGATCCGGCGGCCAGCGCGGTGACGAGCATCGTGTCGGGCCGCACCATCGAAGACGTTCGCGCCGACGGCGGCGCGCGGTTGTGGACGCGCAAGGGCGAGCAGAAGCCGCGGGCATCAAAGCCGCCGAAATGGGAATTTGTCGAACCGATGCTGGCGACGCGCGTCGAGGAAGCGCCAGACGGCGACGAGTGGCAGCACGAGATCAAATATGACGGCTATAGGCTGCTGGCCGCGGCGTCGGGCGAGAGCGTCAAACTCTACACCCGCAACGGCCTCGATTGGACAGGCAGGTTTCAATCCATCGCCGACGCACTCGCAGCGCTCAAACTGAAAGACGTGCTGATCGACGGCGAAGTGACGGTTGCACAAGCCAACGGACGAACTGATTTCGGCGCGCTGCAACGCTCGTTAGAAAACGGCGTCGCTAAGGGTGTCACGTACTTCGTGTTCGACATGCTCACGGATGGCCCCAAAGACATTCGCAAACTGCCGCTCAGCGAACGCCGCGCACGACTCGAGAAAGCGCTGGCTAGCGCGAAGGCGCCGGTGCGGCTTAGCCCGGTCGTCTACGGCAACGGACCCGACGTGCTTGCGGCATTCACCGAACGCGGCTTCGAGGGCGTACTCTCCAAGAGAACAAGCAGCACGTACGCAAGCGGCCGCTCCAAATCATGGCTGAAAACAAAAGCGGTGAACGAACAGGAATTCGTCATCATCGGCTATCAGCCTTCCGCCAAAGGTCGCGCTTTCGCTTCGCTGATGCTGGCCGATTACGAGGAAGAGAAGCTCGTTTATCGCGGCAATGTGGGCACGGGTTTCAATGACAAAACCCTCGCCGACCTCTCCGCTAAGCTCGCCAAGATCGCGCGGGCCAAGCCAGCACTGACTGTTCCGCGCGAAGCAGCGCGCGGCGCCAAATGGGTCGAACCGCAGCTCGTCGCGCAAGTTACGTTCGCTGAACTCACTTCCGACGGCGCGGTCCGGCACGGCGTCTTTCTCGGCCTGCGCGGCGACAAGAGCGCCAAGGATGTCACCGCAGAGGCCGCGGTGCCGGCGATGAAGACCCGTGTGCGACTCACGCACCCAAACAAAGTGCTCTTCCCCGACGCTGACGTGACCAAAGCAGAACTCGCCGCTTATCTCGATCTCGCAGCCGACCGCATGGCGCCGCATCTGTACGGCCGCCCTGTCAGCCTCGTGCGCGCACCCGACGGCGTCGGCAAGCAAACCTTCTTCCAAAAGCACGCCATGAAAGGCATGTCCGACGATATCAAAACTATCCCGATCGCGGAGAGCGACGGCGATGAGGAGCACTACCTCACCATCCCCGACGCACAGGGGCTCGTTTCATGTGCGCAGATCAGCGCGCTTGAGTTTCACCTTTGGGGCTCGCGCAATGACGATCTCGATCATCCCGATCGCCTCGTCTTCGATCTTGACCCCGACGAGGGCCTCGACTTCCAAATCGTCAAGCGCGCCGCTTTCGACATCAAGGCGCTGCTTGAGTCCGCCGATCTGCCGTCCTTCGCCATGCTCACCGGCGGCAAGGGCGTACACATCGTGTTAAACTTGAAACGACGGCACGATTGGGAGGACGTGAAGGGCTTCGCCGGCGCCTTCGCCGAGCAGATTGCGGCGCTCGATCCCAAGCGCTTCGTCGCCACCATGGCGAAGAAGCAGCGCACTGGGCGCATCTTCATCGACTATTTCCGCAACGGCCGCGGCGCGACTGCTATCGCCCCTTACTCACCGCGCGCACGCGGCGCAGCGCCCATCGCAGTCCCCGTGAGCTGGAGCGAACTCAAGACCATCGCCTCGGCGTCGGCCTTCAAGCTGAAAGACATGCCCGCGCGCCTCGCCGGGCCAGACCCGTGGGCGGACTATTCCAAGACGAGCGTGTCGCTGACCAAATCAGCGCGCGCCAAGCTAGGGCTAGACTAGGGTTTGATCGCGGCGGCGGCGGTGCTACAGCACGGCTAAGGAGATCTCCATGCGCCGCGCTATTCTTGTTCTTGCTCTCGCCCTCGCCGCTTGCGGCCAGCAACAAGAGCCGCCGCCGCCGCCGTCCGACGACGTGACGATCCGCGTTCCGCCGCCTTGGTTCATCTGCGACGCCATCAATGCGCCAGCCATCTTCGTCTTCAACCGCACCGGCGAGACTGTTCAGGTCGCCGAATATGAAAAGCCGACGGGCGCTATCTTGAGCCGTAACGGCTATGTCGTTGGTCCGGAAGAAGGCGCCGCCGGCAACGTCTTTATGGATATCTACCGCGACGAAGGCACCGGCGGGGAAATCCGCCGCAGCAATCCCGACGTGCTGGAAACGCCGGGCTCCGCCTACACGACCGTGTTCACATCAGTGGAGCTTGATCGCCGCAACATCAATTGCCGCTGGATGCCGCGCACGCGCGTGCTGGGCTTCACCGGCCGGCGCAGCTTCGTTGTGCACGAAGACGCCAGCGGCGACCTCATCTACACCGCCTACAATTTCGTCGACGCCGCCAACGCGCGCCCGATAGAGCTCAGCGAGAACGGCCGCACCACGACCCCCTTCTCGGTCGAAGTGCGCGATGGCGCCGAAGCGCAGACCGCGGAGGGCGTGACCTACACGTTCGAAACGCAAGGCTTCCGCTATGTCGTGGCGCTCAACCGTGACGGCACGGGGACGCTGGACGTTTCCAGCAATGGCGTTGCGATGCAGACCGAGGATCTGCTCGGCTATCAGCAAGGCACGGCGCAGGCCCAAGCGCAGTAATTTGCCGCGCGCGCGTCGATCGTCTAAGCCCACGCCAAAGCTGGAGCCCTGAACAATGACGTTCGCCACCTATGAGAAAAGCGGCCGCGTTGCGACCGTCACGCTGAATCGGCCCGAGAGCCGCAACGCCATCGCCACGCAGCAAGATTGCGACGATCTCGCCGGCGCGCTTTGGCGCGCGAACGACGATGAGGAAATCAACGCCGTGATTCTCACCGGCGCCGGCAAATCGTTCTGCGCCGGCGGTGATTTGAAGGCCATCCGCGAGCGCTCCGGCATCGGCCCCCGCGCAACGCCGGACGGCACGCGCGCGAATTATCGCCGCGGCGTGCATTCGATCATCAAGGCGCTGGCGGACGTGGAAGTCGCCACCATTGCCGCGATTAACGGCCACGCCATTGGCCTCGGGCTCGATATCGGCATTCTCTGCGACATGCGCCTCGCCGGCGCTTCGGCCAAGATGGCGTCGAGCTTTGTGAAAGTCGGCATCATCCCGGGTGATGGCGGCGCGTGGATTTTGACAAATGCGATCGGCCCCTCGCGCGCGGCCGAATTGGTGCTCACCGGCGACACGATCGACGCGGACGAAGCCGCGCGCATCGGCCTCGTCAGCCGTGTCGTTGCGGACGAGCTCTTGATGGACGAAGCGCGCAAGCTGGCCGAGCGCGTCGCCGTCAATCCGCCGCGCACGGTGCGGCTGGCCAAGCGGCTGCTGCGCGAGGCGCAGCATGGGCGTCTGTCCGATGTGCTCGAACTTTCGGCGGCGTTCCAGGCGCTGGCGCACGAAACCGCCGACCACAAGGAAGCCGTGGACGCCTTCACCGAGAAGCGGCCGCCGAAATTCACCGGCGCCTGATGGGGCAAGCGGCAAGGCCGCCGCTTGCTGTCGATCTCGACGGCACGCTGATCCGCGGCGATCTGTTCAGCGAAGCGATGCTGCGGCTGGCATTCGCAAAACCGTGGAGGCTGCCGCTGCTGTTGGCGTGGCTTTGGCGTGGGCGCGCCTACGCGAAAGCCAAACTCGCTGTAGCGTTTCCAGCGGACGCCGCAGCGCTTCCCTACGACGAGCGCGTCGTCGCGTGGCTGCGAGAACAGCGCGCCGCAGGCCGCGAAATTGCGTTGGCGACGGCGTCAGATCAACGCGCGGCGCAAGCCGTGGCCGATCATGTCGGCCTGTTCGACCGCGTGTTTGCCTCCGATGGGCGCGTCAATCTGAAGTCACGGCGCAAGAGTGAGGCGCTCGCCGCCGCGTATCCCGATGGGTTCGTCTATGCGGGCAATGAGCGCGCGGATATGAAAGTGTGGGGCGCGGCTTCCCACGCGGTGCTGTGCAATTGCTCGCCCGGCCTCGCGCGGCGCGCGGGCGCGCGCTTCAAGATCGAGCGCGTGTTCGACGCAGAAGGCAGCGCCGCGCGTAGCCTGCTGACGGCGATGCGGCCGCGGCATTGGGCCAAGAACCTGCTCGTGTTCGTGCCGATGCTTACGGGCCAAGGCTGGTTTGATCTGGATGCTTGGCGCGCGGCGTCTATCGCCTTCGCCGCGCTCTGCCTGGTCGCGTCCAGCGTATACCTGGTCAACGACGTCGCCGATATCGACGCCGACCGGCGCCATCCGCGCAAGCGCATGCGGCCGTTCGCCAGTGGCGCGGTGTCTCCGGTCGCAGGTTTAGCGCTTGCGCTGGTTCTGCTCAGCGGAGGCCTCGCGCTCGGCGCGTTAAGCGGCGCAGGCTGGCTCATCGCCGCGTACGCCATTGCGGCGAGCCTCTACACCTTCGCGCTGAAGCGCATCGTTCTGCTCGACGTGGTCGTGCTGGCGGCGCTTTACGGCTTGCGCATCGTCATTGGCGGGGACGCCGCGGGCTATGCTGCGAGCGATTGGCTGCTCGCCTTCTCCGGTTTCTTCTTTCTCAGTCTGGCGCTTGTGAAACGCGCGGCCGAGGTGGATGCGTTGCGCGGCGACCTCATCGGCCGCGGCTATCGCGGCGGCGACGGCCCAGTGCTGAAGCGCTTCGGCGCGGCAGTCGGCGTCGTCTCGGCGGTAGTGCTGGCGCTTTACCTGCAGGAGCCGGCGAACGCGGCGCGCTACTCGGCGCCGCTTTTTCTGTGGGCTCTGCCGGCCGCTGTGCTGTTTTGGCTGGCGCGCCTGTGGCTGAAAGTGGAGCGCCGCGAAATGCACGACGACCCGCTCCTCTTTGCGCTGCGCGATCCGGCATCTTGGGCGACATTCGCGGTGACGGCGGCGGCGTTTGCGGCGGCCGCGCTGGTTTAGCGAAACACCACATAGCGGGCGCCGAGGAAATTCCAGAACAGCACCAGCGCCGTGGCGACGATCTGCGCCGCCAAATAATGCGCGCCCACAGCAATCAAGCCCGCCACGATTGCGCCGTTCAACAACGCCCCCACGCCGTAAAGGAGGGCAAATTTCATGAAGCTCGACGCCACCGGCGTGCCGCGCGCATCGAAGGTAAAGCGGCGGTTGAGCGTGTAGCTGACGACGATGCCCGCGCCATAGCCGATCGTGGTGGCCAAAACCGGCGTGACATGTCCGATTTCGACCAGCGCGACCATGATCGCGTAATGTACGATTGTGGCGACGGCGCCGACGAGGGCGAAGCGGCCAATCTGGCGCACGACGGCGTGGCTGAGCAAGTGCTGGAGGCGTTCGGGCGTCACAGGGGCAAGCGGTAGGAAAAGCCCACGGTCTCGGCAAGCACTCTCTGTTGCAGGCGGCGGCCATTTCGCCGAAATTGGCGCGCGAGGTGAAGCATGATCCGTGTCGGCATTGGCGGCTGGAACTACGATCCGTGGTGGGAGACGTTCTACCCTGCCGATCTCCCCAAGGCGAAGGAGCTCGAATATGCGTCGAGCAAGGTCACGGCCATCGAGATCAACGCCACGTTCTATCGCACGCAGAGCGCCGCTTCGTTCAAGAAGTGGGCGGCCGCCACGCCGGATGACTTCAAGTTCTCGGTGAAAGCCCCGCGCGCGGCGGTTCAGCGCAAGGATCTGCGAGAAGCGGCGCAGTCGATCGAGTGGTTCTTCAATAGCGGCGTCGGCGAATTGGGCGCTAAGCTCGGGCCGATCTTCTACCAGATGGCGCCGTACAAGAAATTCGATGCGGCGGAGATGAATGCGTATTTCGACATGCTGCCCGAGAAGCTGGGCAGGCGGAAGCTGCAGCACGCCATTGAAGTGCGCCATGAAAGCTTTGCCTGCGATGAATTCATGGCCATTGCGCGCGCGCGAAACATCGCCGTCGTGACGGTGGAATCGGAAAAGCATCCGCTCATTGTCGAGCCGACCGCGGACTTTGCTTACGCGCGGCTTGAACTGACGCAGGCCGATGAGCCGACGGGCTATCCCAAACCCGCGCTCAAGAAATGGGCCAAGACGGCGCGCGAATGGGAAAAGTCCGGCGAGGTGTTTCTCTACTTCATCAGCGGCGCCAAGGAGCGAAACCCCGCCGCCGCGCAGGCGATGCTGGAGATTCTAAAGCCGTAAAGGCGGTTGCAAACGGGGTCCTAGAGCCACAAATTAACCGGATTGAAGCGCGTTCATGCGCTGCTGAAGCCCATGTCCGAAAACCGTATCGGCCACATCCGCCTGACGTCCCACCCTGGAGCCGGCGCGCCTTTGCGCTTCCCGATCCATTGGGGCGCGGCTTCTGCGCGCGAGCGCGGGCCTGTGATCGGCGCCGCTACGGCTGACCGTAACGCAGTTGGCGCTTATGGCGGCGCATATTCCATCTACCGCGCGCTCGCGGTTTCGTCGGGCGCGCTGAACCCGAACGTGCGCCCCGATTTGACCGACACCTCGCCTGTCATCACGGTCGGACCGTTTCCGCAATGGCGCGATGCGCGCGCAATCGTCTCGCTCGATCCGTGGGGGCACCTGGTCGCCGACGCGTTCGCGGCCGAGATCGCAAGCGGCGTGGACGTTCGCCCGACCATCGCCATCACCAAAGCGCGCCTCTCGCTGCACGAAGTGCGCGAAGCCATCGCCAAGGGAAGGCTGAAAGCCGATGGGGACATCGTGCACGCGAGCGGCGATGTCGCCGTGACGAAAGCGGCGATCGATCCGGTGTGGCATCTGCCCGGCATCGCTGAGCGCTTTGCCGTCAGTGAAGAAAAGTTGCGGCATACCTTGTTCGAGCAGACCGGCGGCATGTACCCGGAGCTGGTCACGCGCCCCGACCTCAGCGTCTTCCTGCCGCCGATCGGCGGCATCACGCTCTATATCTTTGGCGATCCGGATGCGATCGCCGATCCGGCGCGGCGCCTGACCTGCCGCGTGCATGATGAGTGCAACGGCTCGGACGTGTTCGGCTCCGACATCTGCACCTGCCGCCCCTATCTCACGCACGGCATCGAAGAATGCATCAAGCAGGCGCAAGACGGCGGCGCTGGGCTCATCGTCTACAATCGCAAGGAAGGCCGCGCGCTGGGCGAGGTGACGAAATTCCTCGTCTACAACGCCCGTAAGCGCCAGCCCGGCGGCGACCAGGCCGCCACTTACTTCGAGCGCACCGAATGCGTCGCCGGCGTGCAAGACGCGCGGTTTCAGCAGCTGATGCCGGACGTGCTGCATTGGCTCGGCGTCACCCGCATCGACCGCTTCGTCTCGATGTCGAACATGAAGCACGACGCCATCACCGCGTCCGGCATCAGTATCGGCGAGCGCGTGCCCATCCCGCCGGAATTGGTGCCGCCGGACGCGAGCGTCGAACTCGAAGCGAAGAAAGCGGCAGGCTATTTCAGCGACGAGGCGCCCGCCGATGATCTCACCCGCGTAGTCGGCCGTGACCTCAAAGACTTCTGACGCCGAGGCCGCGCGCGCACTGCTCAGCGCCGCGGCGGTTCGCACACGTGCGAACGAAGTTTTCGCGTTGGCGGAAGCGGATAAGCTTGACCACTGGCGGCTGAACATGGATGCGCTGCCGGCATGCGCGGACTATGTCGCCGCCATTGTGCGCAAGCGCTATTCCGCACTCGATGTGCCGTTTCACGCGCGCTGGCGTCACTTCGTGTTCGGCGGGCATGATCTGTGGGCGGAGATCGCGGGGCGTGAAGCGTGGGCCTGTCCTCACGCCCGAGCGCGTGCAGAGTTTGACCTAATCATTACATCAGTATTGCTCGATGCTGGCGCAGGTAGGTCGTGGCGGTACTGCGACGCGATTACCGATATAGTGGCGTCTCGATCCGAAGGCCTTGCGCTCGCAAGTTTGCGCCTGTTTGAATGGGGTGCCTTCTCTACAGATTGTCAAGATCATTTGCGCGCAGACGCCGAGGCGCTTGCGCGCTTCGACGCTGCCTCGCTCGCAGATGCCTTCCAAGTCGATCCACGCAATCCGCTGGAAGGTCTCGACGGCCGCGCGCGGTTGCTGAACCGGCTCGGGCAAGTTGTCGACGCGCGCCCTGAACTGTTCGCGCTCGCGGAAACGCCGCGGCCTGGCGGGCTTTACGATGTACTGAGGACGCGAACGGACAACGGTGTACTGCAGGCGTCGATCATCCTCGACGTGCTGCTCGAAGCGCTGGGACCGATCTGGGAAAACCGGCCGCATCTCGGCGGCGTCCCGCTCGGCGATTGCTGGCCCGTGCCTGCGCTCGGCCATGTGCCGCTGCACAAACTCTCGCAATGGCTCGCCTACTCACTGATCGAACCGCTGCAGCGCGCGGGCATTGCCGTCGTGGAGATCGATGGCCTCACCGGGCTTGCGGAATATCGCAATGGCGGGCTTTTCGTCGACATGAGCGTGCTCGCGCTGCGCGAGCCAGCGGCGCTTGCGCGTGTGCATGACGTCGCCGATCCGCTGGTTGTGCTTTGGCGTTCACTCACCGTTGCGCTGCTAGATCGAATAGCGCCGCTGGTGCGCGAACGGCTCGGCGTCAGCGCGGAAGACTTCCCGCTCGCGCGCGTGCTAGAAGGCGGCACTTGGGCCGCGGGACGTGCGATCGCGCGCGAAAAGCGCGACGGCGGCGGGCCGCCGCTTATGATCCACAGCGATGGCACGGTGTTTTGATGCAGGGCGTTACGATCGTCGATCACCCTTTGGTGCAGCACAAGCTCACCATCCTGCGCGACAAGGAAACCTCCACCCGCTCCTTCCGCTCCTTGCTGCGCGAGATCAGCGCGCTGCTGTGTTACGAAGTGACCCGCGATTTGCCGCTCGAGGATGTCGCCGTGGAAACGCCCGTTGGCCCGACGCAAGGCAAGGTGTTGGCCGGCAAGAAGCTGGTATTTGCGCCAATTCTACGCGCCGGCATGGGCATGCTGGACGGCATGCTTGAACTCGTGCCATCGGCGCGCGTGGCGCATATCGGGCTCTATCGCGATCCAAAGACGCTGAAGGCCGTCGAGTATTACTTCAAGGCGCCGACCGATATCGCGGAACGCCTGGTCATCGTCATCGATCCGATGTTGGCGACCGGCCACACCGCGATCGCGGCGATCGATCGGCTGAAAGAGAACGGCGTGAAGCATATTCGCTTTGCATGCGTGTTGGCGGCGCCCGAAGGCGTGGATGTGCTGCGCGGCTACCATCCCGACGTCGAAATCTGGGCCGCAGCCATCGACGAGCGCCTCGACGAACACAGCTACATCGTGCCGGGCCTTGGCGACGCCGGCGACCGCATCTACGGAACGAAGTGAAGTCGATCATCGTCATTGGCGGCGGCTTGGTGGGCGCGGCGTCGGCGTTGCGGCTGCAGCATGCAGGCATCCAAACAACGCTGATCGATCCCGGCGACAAGCGCCGCGGCGCTTCTTTCGGCAATGCCGGACATATCGGCGCCGAGCAAGTGAGCCCGTGGTCGAGCTGGGAGAATGTAAGGCGCTCACCGCGGTCGAGCTTTCTCGTCGGCGGCCCGCTCGATTTCCGCTGGCGCGATGCGGCGATGCTGGCGCCATGGACGCAGCGCTTTCTCGCCGCGTGCGGACCGGCCGCGTTCGCACGCGGACAAGCGGCGCTGGCCGCGATCCT
>JACMMP010000140.1 GCA_014378995.1 Hyphomonadaceae bacterium | reverse complement strand
TCGCCGATCATCGCCGGCCTGCGCGCCGTCGCGGCGGATCCAGATTACGATCCCTCCATCCCACACCGTCGCCTGGTGCTGGTTTCCGACCTGCTCGAACACGATCCGCAAGGCTTTTCGCTATATGTTTCGGATACGAATTATGCAGCTTGGCAGGCGCAAGGCTCCAACCGCCCGCCGGACTTCGCCCGCGTCGATCTTCGGGTCGTGCCGATCGACCGTCCGGATCACGCCGACGCGCAGGCGGTGGCTATGGCACGGTTCTGGCCCGCCTTCTTCGACGCCTCAGATGTCCAATCTGTAAGCACCGACCCCGCCCCTTGAGTGGTTAGCTTTGCTCCCCCGCGACTCACATTACGGTCGTGCGCAGGTCGGCATTCGGAGGGGCGTTTGAACACGTATAATTGGCAGGGCGCGAGCGGGCGCTGGTACGAGTTCGAGATCGCGCGCGCACAGCGTGCGTGGGAGCCGATTGGCGGGCTTTACATGTTCGTCAAACCAACGGAAGCGCCCGCGCTCGATTGGGGCGGGCCGATTTGCCTCTTCGTGGCGCACACGGATGATTTCTCGACAGCCCTCGCGCGTCACGAGATGTGGCAGGCGGCCGAAAATCTCGGCGCCCGCGAAATCCATCTGCTGATGATCAAGGACGATCAGACCCGCCAGCGCGTCGAGAAAGATCTGCTCGAAGCCCAAGCGCCGATCCTCAACCGCAACATGTTGCGGCGGGTGGCTTAGCGGATCGCGGGCCTTCTACGTGCGAGCGGCCACGGCGGCTGCCGGGAAATCGCTGAACACGCCATCGACGCCGAGGGCGTAGAAGGCACGCAATTCTGCATCGACATCGCCGTGCTGGCGCATGAAATCAGGCGCGCCCGCATCGCCGCGGCGCAGCTCGGCGGGCAGAAAATAATTCTCCGCTCTGAACGTCCACGGATGCACGACAAGATTGGTCGCGTGCGCGCGCGCAACCAACTCTGTGGGCGCGAGTGATCGCCCATCGCCGCCGCGAGGAATGATGAGTGATTTCTCCGCGCCCAGTCCGCGCGCGTATTCGGCAATGGCGCCGAGCCCCGCGTCGCTCAACATGTCCGCATAAGTGAGATCGCGCCGGTCCCACGGCCCAGCGCTTGCCGACACCAGCTGCACGCATTGCCACCGGATCGACGACATCTGCGCCAACTGCCTCAGCGCGCCGGTCTCGAAGCATTGCACGAACATCGCATCGGCCGCGCGCTGGCCGCCGTCCGCCTGCACCGCGCCGATAAACGCCGGCACAGGATCGAGCCCGATTTCGCGCAGGAATGTCGGGTGCTTCAGTTCAGGATAGAGGCCAACGCCCGCCTCCAGCGCCAACGCCAGCGCCTCGGCGAATGTCGGAATCTGGTCCTGCCCATCGTAGCGCGCGTTCGCGGGCCGTAATTGCGGCAGCCGCTCTTTACAACGAAGCGTCTTCAGTTCGGCCAAGGTGAAATCTTCAACCCACCAACCCGTCGCTGTCACGCCATCGACGGTTTTTTCGCTGCGACGATCGGCGAATTCGGCCCGCGCGCTTACGTCAGTCGTGCCCGATATCTCGTTCTCGTGCCGGCAAACCAGCACGCCATCCTTGGTCATCACCAGATCGGGCTCGATGAAGTCCGCGCCCTGCGCGATCGCGAGCCGATAGGCCGCCAGCGTGTGCTCCGGCCGCTCGCCGCTGGCGCCGCGGTGCGCAATGACGATCGGCCCGCGCCTAGAATTGTCGGTCATGCTTGCGCAGCCTCCGAGCGCCAGTGCGCCGACGATGACATCGCGCCGCCTCATACGCGCTCGTCTTGCGGCGCAAGCTTGGTGAGACATAGCCCCAGGAACAGCACGCTGGCAAAGGCGAACATAATGAGGCCGCCGAAGGCGCTGTCGAGCGTCGCGTCCATGTTCGGAAACACGCGCGAGAATTCGTGCGTGACGAACGCGCCCAAAAAGAGTCCCGGCAGCGCGAGGCCAATCGCCGCTTCTGCTTCGTCGCCGCGCGCTTCCTTCAGCAGCTTCAAAGCCGCGTAACTCACGATCCACATCACCGGCGGCGTCGCGCCGAACACAATCATGCGCTGCATCTCGTCGGGCGTCAGGACGTAGTGCCCGGCGAAGCGAAACAGCGCCACGATCGCCAGCCACAGCAAGAACCCAAGCCCCATCGCGCGTATAATCATATCGGCGTTTCCCCTTCTTGCAGCGCCATCAGCTTTGCAACGACGCGAGCGAGCTTCTCTTCGTCCACCGGACAGCCAATCGTATCCGCCGCCGTCTGGCGCAGATAGTCCGCGACGTCAGCCGGCGGCGCTTTTTCGATCAACAACCGCAAAGCCGGGCCGGCATAATAATCGTATTCGTCCTGCGGCACGCCACAGCCGATCGGATCCCAATCTTCCCAAAGAATCTTTCGCACGGCGCGGAAATCGGCGTTCATGCCTTCAGCATCTCGCGCGAGATGATGACGCGCATAATCTCGTTAGTGCCTTCCAGAATTCGGTGCACCCGCAGGTCGCGCACGATCCGCTCCACTTCATAATCGGCAAGATAGCCGTAGCCGCCGTGCAGCTGCAGCGCCTGGTCGGCCACCTTGAACGCAGCATCGGTGACGAAGCGCTTGGCCATGGCGCAAAACTTGGTGGCGTCCGGCGCCTTCGCATCGAGCTTGCGCGCGGCCTGGTGCAGCAGCGCGCGGGAGGCGGAAAGCTCGGTCTCCATGTCGGCTAGCGTGAATTGCGTGTTCTGGAAATCGGCGATGCGCTTGCCGAACTGCTTACGCTCCTTCACGTAGCCGAGCGCACGGTCGAGCGCATCCTGCGCGCCGCCGAGCGCGCATGCCGCAATGTTGAGCCGCCCGCCGTCGAGGCCCTTCATCGCATATTTGAAGCCTTCGCCTTCAGGACCGATGCGGTTCTCCGCCGGCACACGGCATTCTTCGAAGTTCACGATGGCCGTGGGCTGCGCGCGCCAGCCCATCTTGTCCTCAGCCTTGCCGAACGACAGCCCCGGCGTCTTGTCATCAACCAGCACGGTGGAAACGCCCTTCGGCCCGTCCTCACCGGTGCGGCACATCAGAACGTAAACATCGGAAAACCCAGCGCCGGAGATGAACGCCTTCGAGCCATTGATCACGTAGTGCGCATTGCCGTCGGGCTTTGCGCTTGTGCGCAGGGCGCCGGCGTCGGAGCCCGAGCCCGGCTCGGTTAGGCAATAGGACGCAATCTTTTCCATCGACGTCAGTTGCGGCAGCCATTGGGCGCGCTGGTCGGCATTGCCGAACGCGTCGATCATCCAGGCGCACATGTTGTGGATCGAGAGGAACGCCGCTGTGGAGATATCGCCGCGCGACAGCTCCTCGAAAATCAGCGCCGCATCCAGCCTGGTCAGGGCCGAGCCGCCGTGTTCTTCGGCCACGTAAATGCCCGCGAACCCTAAGTCCGCGAGCTCCTTCAGCACGGCGCGATCCAGCCCTTCCTCTTCCCAGCGCGACGCATTGGGACGCAGCCGCTCCTGCGCAAACGCGCGCGCGGTCTCGACGATCATCTGTTGGTCTTGGGTCAGTTCGCCGGCCATTGTTCCCTCTTTGTCGTCCTTATAACCGCCGCTCCCAAGGAGGCCACCCGCCCGTTTGGGAACTTCTTGCCCGCTGGGGAATTTCTGCCTGGAACCGCCTATCGTGAAATGGCGTTCACCACCCCGGCGGCGATCGCTGTGTCGCTGGGGACGGGAAATTTTAGGAGAGTTGGATGTTGAAAACTTTGGTAGCCGCCGTCGCCGCGGCTAGCTTCCTGACCTTGGGCGCGTGCACCCAAGAAACGCGTGTCGAAGACGAATCGAGCGCAGAGCGTTCGCTTGAAGAAGCCGGGGACGACCTCGAGCGAGCCGCCGACAGCGCCGGCGACGAACTCGAAGAAGCCGGTGAACAAGTTGAAGAGTCGGCCGAAGACGCGACCGACGGCAATCCCAACACCAACCCCTAAGCTCAGATCCTATTGGAGAACCACGATGAAGAAATTTTTGATGACCGCGACCGCCTCCGTCTTT
This sequence comes from Hyphomonadaceae bacterium, assembly GCA_014378995.1. Lineage (GTDB taxonomy): Bacteria > Pseudomonadota > Alphaproteobacteria > Caulobacterales > Aquidulcibacteraceae > Vitreimonas. The sequence continues at coordinate 6,511 of JACMMP010000140.1, read as the reverse complement.
GCTCTGGGCATGGCTGCTTGCAGCCAAGGCCCGAACGAAGAAGCCGGCGAAGCAGCTGACAGCGCCTACGAGCAATCCACGACCGGTGAAACGGATGTGGGGCAAGGCCCGATGGAAGAAGCCGGCGAAGCTGCCGACGCGAACACAGACGGCACGCTGACCACGCCGCCGGCCGACACCACCACGACGGCGCCGACGACGCCGTAATCGCCAAACCAGCGATTGCAGTTGAACTCCCCGCGAGCCAAAAGGCGCGCGGGGAGTTTTCATGTTAGGGCGTTTTCCGCCAGCTTTGGTGCTGACGCTGGCGATCTTCGCCGGCGCGTCGATGGACGCCACCATCAAGTGGCTTGGCGAGAGCAATCATATCTTGCTCGTGGGCTTTGCCCGCTACGCCATCGGCACTGTGTTTGCCTACGGCATCTGGGTGCATGCGGGCCGCCCGATCATCACCGCAGAGATGTGGCGCGCCCATAGCGCGCGCGGTTTCGTTGTCGCCGCGACGGCGATGACATTCTTCTGGGCGCTGACCGTACTGCCGCTGGCGGAGGCGGTGACGCTCTCTTTCATTTACCCGCTGATCGTCCCGTTCGTCGCTTGGCCGATGTTAGGCGAGCGCGTGCGGGCCAGCAGCCTCATCGCCGCGCTACTTGGCTTTGCAGGCGTCATCCTCGCCATGCAGGGCGCGCCGTCCTCTGAGGAATCGCCGCAACACGCTTTGGGCGTGATCGCCGTGCTCGCCTCCGCTTGCCTCTTCTCCGTCGCCATGGTGCTGCTGCGCGCGCGCGCGCAAACCGATGGCGCGCCCATCGTTGGCCTGATGACCAGTTTTATCCCCGCGCTCATCGTCGCCGCCCCGGCCATTGCGTTTTCACCGCCGCCGCTGATGTCGGATTGGCCGTTCTTCATCTTGTTGGGCGCGCTGGCAGCCGTCTTCATGTACTTGATGGCGCGCGCGTACGCGAAGGCCGAGGCCCAGCAGCTCGCGCCCGTCCACTACACCGAATTGATCTGGGCCACCGCGATCGGCTTCATCATCTTTCAGGAAGTCCCGCGCATGGAGATCTATCTGGGCGCGGCGTTGATCATCGCCGCCTGCTTGCTCGCCGCCTACAATCAGCGCCGCATCAATCTCGCTGCCAAGGAGACGCCGTCATGAGTTCGATCAGCGCCGATCTCATTCCGTTCGCAAAAACCATGGGCGTGGAAATCACCGAGGCGTCGCCCGAGCGCGTCTCCGCCCGGCTTCTCGTACGCAGCGATCTCTGCACGGCCGGCGGCACGCTGCACGGCGGCGCAGCCATGGCGCTGGCCGATACGCTGGGCGCCATCGGCGCCTATCTGGCGCTGCCGCAAGGCGCCAAAGGCACCACGACGCTTGAAAGCAAAACCAACTTCCTCGGCGCGGCCAAGGCCGACACCACAATCACCGCGGAAACCACGCCCATGCACAAAGGCCGCACCACCAGCGTCTGGCAAACCAAGATCACCAGCGAAGACGGCAAACCCGTCGCGCTGGTGATCCAGACGCAATTAGTGCTCAGCTAGCTTCAAGCCGCCTGCGCTTGCGCGCGCTTGGCCACCTCGTCGGCGCGCCGGCCGGTGACTTCGACCATGTGATCGAACGCCGCCTCGAACGTCGCCAGCCCTTGCGTCAGCGAGCGCAGTTCGATGATGAAATTTTGCCGCTCCGCGTGCGGCAAATACACATCCACTCTGTCCCAGCCGGGCCAACCCTCGCGCGGCTCGAAGCCAAGGATTTGTCCGTTGTGGCTGGAGACCGCCGAATTGATTTTCGGCGTACCCCAGCTCGGCGTGTAGATCGAGAGCTTCTCGATCGGCTCCAGCAGCACCGAGCCGCATTGGCTCATCGCTTCCTGCATGCCGATGCGGCCCGCTTGATGAAACGAGTGCTCGCTTGAATCCACCGAGTGGAATGAGCCGTCGATCAACGTCACCGAAACATCGACAACGGGAAAGCCAATCTGGCCTTTGGTCATCGCATCTTTGACACCGGCCTCGACCGCCGGAATCCACTGCCGCGGAATGGCGCCGCCGGTGATTTTGTCGACGAACTCGAAGCCGCCGCCACGCGGCAGCGGTTTGACCTGAATGACGCAATCGCCGAACTGACCATGCCCGCCCGTCTGCTTCTTGTGCCGGCCGCGCACTTCGGCGTTTTTGCGAATGCTCTCTTGATACGGCGTCGAAGGCGGCGCGGTGGAAACGTCAACCCCAAAGCGCGACTTCAGCCGCTCCAGCACCGCCCGCAAATGCGGCTCGCCTTGTCCTTGCAGCAATATCTCGTGGGTCGTCTGATCGTGCAGCACCGCGAGCCCTGCATCCTCTTCGACCAGCTTCTGCAACGCCCCGGAGAGACGCACATCGTCCTTGCGGTCCTTGGTCACGATCGAGAGCACGAACACAGGAAAGCGCTTGGGCGGCTTCAGCGCCGATGTCTGCACCGAACCGTCGCGCGAGAGCAGATCGCCCGCCGCCACCGCGTCGAGCTTGCCGAGCGCCGCGATATCGCCCTCCGGCACACGCGAGACTTTCTTCGTCTGCGCGCCATTGACCGAAAACAGCGCGCCCGGCCGCTGCGCCGCCCCATCGCTCAGCGTCAGGTGATCGCCGTCGCCCAGCGCTGCGCCGAACACGCGCGCGTACGCCAGCTTGCCCGCCTGCCCGGCATGCGAGAGCTTCATCACGTAAGCGCCGGCGCCTTTGAGGCCCAGCCGTGCGGCCGCGTATTTCGGCTCCGGCGTATCGTGCCGCAGCGCTTTCAAGAGCCGCCGCACGCCATGGCCCTGCGCCGTCGAGCCGAAGAAGACCGGCGTGATCAACCCTTCGCGCGTTTCGCGCACGAGATCGGCAAACACCGTATCGCGGTCGGGCGTCACGTCGGAGAGCAATTGCTCCATCAGCGTATCGTCAAAATCGGCGAGCTGCTCCAGCATATGGAAGCGCGCTTCGTTTTCACGTTCCGCCAAATCCTTGGGAATATCGATAATCTTCGAGGGCTTGCCGCTCTCATATTGATACGCACGCTCAAGCGCGAGATCGACAAAGCCGGAGACTTTCTCGTCCTCCCAGATCGGAATTTGGCGCGCCACCAGCGGCGCTGCGCTCACCGCTTCCAACGCCTGCATCAGATCGCGGATGCGGCCCCGCGCTTGATCGATCTTGTTGATGAAGATGGCGTGCGGGATGCCGAACTCTTCGATCCGCTTCAAGAAGGGCTGCAGCAACACCGCCTTGTCCGGATCGGAATCCGCGACGACGATCGCGAGATCCGCAGCGGCGAACGCATAATCGGCGTCGGCGCAGAAATCGACAGCGCCCGGCGCATCGATCAGCGCGTAATGATCGCCCATGAAATCGATGGCAGTAAAACAGGTTTCGGTGGACTGGCCCGCCGCGGCCGGGACTGCGCCCGAACCGCCCGAGGCGGCGGATGCCAGGGCCTGCGTCAACGCCGTCTTGCCCGCCCCGGTCGGACCGACGACGGCGATAACCCTCACTTGATTTGCCGATTTGCTCTCAGGCATGGCGCTACCTCCCTTAAAGTGGGGCGGCGCCGAGCGGCGGGCGCCGCTTCTCGCTTATGCCGGCCTGTTCAAGGCCGAGAGAACACTGTTTCACGAACGGAAGGATCGCTCAAGCGGGCGCGCGCCGGGAGCGAGGGGGTGTCCGGGCCAAGTTCCCATCCATCCGCGCGCCCTAGGTATGGCGGTTCTGGGACGAACCTGATGCTTCATGACCGCGTTGTAAGCGCGGGCATCAAGGAGACGCCGCCATGAAAATTTTGATCGCCGCCGCAGCCGCCGCCGCTTTGGGCCTCGCCGCCTGCAGCCAAGGGGACGTCAACGAGGCGGAACGAGAAACCGACCAAGCCACAACCGAAGCTGGCGAAAATCTCGAAGGCGCGGGGCAAGAAGTGGGCGAGGGGCTTAACGCGGCCGGTGAAGCCGTGGAAGGCGCCACCAACGACGCCGCCCAATCAGTCGAACGCGCCACCGATGACAACGAAGCGACGCAGCCGTAAGGGTGCGCCTCTAGCATGCAGAAAGGGCGGCGCCGTAAGGCCCCGCCCTTTTTGTCTTACGCCGCCGCCTGGTGACTGGCGCCGTTGAACAGGAAGTCGTTGCCGTCGAAGGTGACAGTGACGGTGTCGCCGTCCTTCACGCGCCCTTCGAGGATTAGCCGCGCGAACGGGTCTTGCACGTCTTTTTGAATCACGCGCTTCAGCGGCCGCGCGCCCCACGCCGCATCATACCCGCGCCGCGCGAGTTCGCCCTTCGCCCGCGCGTCCAATGCCACGTTGATGTTGCGCGCCGTGAGTAATTTCTCCAGCCGCTTCAGCTGAATCTCCACGATGGCGCTCATCTGCGCGCGCTCCAGCCGCTTGAACAAAATGATCTCATCGATCCGGTTCAAGAATTCTGGCCGGAAGCGCAGCCTGATTTCGCTCATCACTAAATCGCGTACGTCATCGACGTCCGCGCCTTCCGGCTGATCGGCCAGGAACGTGGCGCCGGCGTTCGAGGTCATGATCAAAATGGTGTTCTTGAAATCGACCGTGCGGCCTTGGCCATCCGTGAGGCGGCCATCGTCCAGCACTTGCAGCAAAACGTTGAAGACGTCTGGGTGCGCTTTCTCGATCTCGTCGAACAATACGACCTGATACGGCCGCCGCCGGATCGCCTCTGTCAGCGCCCCGCCCTCCTCGTAGCCGACATAGCCGGGCGGCGCGCCGATCAGCCGCGCGACCGAATGCTTTTCCATATATTCGGACATATCCATGCGCGTCAGCGCGTGCTCGTCGTCGAACAAGAACTCGGCAAGCGCCTTGGTGAGTTCGGTTTTGCCAACGCCGGTTGGCCCCAAAAACATGAACGAGCCGATCGGCCGGTTCGGGTCCTGCAGCCCCGCACGCGCGCGCCGCACGGCGTCTGACACGGCGCGCAAAGCCGGCTCCTGGCCGATCACGCGCTTGCGCAGCTGATCTTCCATCGCCAACAGCTTTGCCCGCTCGCCCTCGAGCATTTTCTCAACCGGCACGCCAGTCCAGCGCGAGACCACCCCAGCGATTGCTTCGGCGTCGACCACTTCTTGCACTAGCCCGCCCGCGCCATCGCCCTTGGCTTCTAGCGCCGCAACTTGCTTCTCAATTTGCGGAATGCGCCCGTACTTCAATTCCGACGCGCGCGAGAGATCGCCGCGGCGCACCGCGTCCTCGTACTCGATCTGCAGACGGTCGAGCTCTTCCTTCGCCTTCGAGGCGGTGGCGAGCTTTTGCTTTTCCGCAGTCCAGATCGCCGTCAGCTCACTGGAGCGCGTCTCAAGGTCGCGGATTTCCGATTCCAGCTTCTCGGTCCGATCTTTCGAGGCGGGGTCTTTCTCTTTCTTCAGCGCTTCGAATTCGATCTTCAGCTGCACCAGGCGCCGGTCCAGCTCGTCGAGCTCTTCGGGCTTGGAATCGACCTCCATGCGCAGCCGCGCGGCGGCTTCGTCCATCAAGTCGATCGCCTTGTCCGGCAGGAATCGGTCCGTGATGTAGCGATGCGAAAGCTGCGCCGCCGCGACGATCGCCGCGTCGGAAATACGCACGCCATGATGCTGCTCGTAGCGATCTTTCAGGCCGCGCAGGATCGAGATCGTGTCCTCGACGCTGGGCTCGTCCACGAACACGGGCTGGAAGCGCCGCGCCAAAGCCGCGTCTTTCTCCACGTGCTTGCGATATTCATCCAACGTTGTCGCGCCGACGCAATGGAGTTCACCGCGCGCCAAAGCCGGCTTCAGCAGGTTCGACGCATCCATCGCCCCATCGGCTTTGCCGGCGCCAACCAGCGTGTGCATCTCATCGATGAACAGAACGATGCCGCCCTCGGCCGCGGTGACTTCGCTCAGCACCGCCTTCAGCCGCTCTTCGAACTCGCCGCGATATTTCGCCCCGGCGACGAGCGAGCCCATATCGAGCGCGAGCAGTTTCTTGTGCTTCAGGCTCTCGGGCACATCCCCATTGATGATGCGCAGCGCCAACCCTTCGGCGATCGCCGTCTTGCCGACGCCTGGCTCACCGATCAGCACCGGATTGTTCTTGGTGCGGCGCGACAGCACCTGAATCGTGCGGCGGATTTCCTCGTCGCGGCCGATTACCGGATCAAGCTTGCCCTTGCGTGCATCTTCCGTGAGATCGCGCGCGTACTTTTTCAACGCGTCGTAGCCATCCTCGGCAGAGGATGATTGCGCCGTGCGCCCCTTGCGCAATTCGGCAATCGCGCCTTCCAGCTTCTGCGGCGTGAGGCCCGCTTTTTTCAGGATTTCGGACGCTTTGCTCTCGGCGATGGCGAGGCCGAACAGCAGCCGCTCGGCCGTCACGTAGGAATCGCCCGCTTTGGTCGCGGCTTGTTCGGCTGCATCCAGCGCACGCGAGAACGATGACGCCGCATACATTCGGTCATTGCCGCCCTGCACCTTCGGCAGCGCCCGCACGGCCGCGTCCGCCTCG
>JACMMP010000139.1 GCA_014378995.1 Hyphomonadaceae bacterium | reverse complement strand
TGCGCCGAGCCGGGGCGCGTCGCGCGCGTGGGGACTGGCGTTGGCGATCGCCAGCGTGATCCTGCCGGCGCTGCCGCTTGGGCCTTTGTTCGCGCAGCCGCCGCTGCCGCTCGCTGTGTTGTGGGCCGCTTATGGTTGGGCCGCGGACGATGAAAGCGGGTGGCGCGCGCCGCTGACGCTCGCTGTGCTCGGCCTGCTGCACGATCAACTCGCCGGCGGGCCATACGGCTTGTTCGTGCTGATTTATCTCTCGGCTTATCTGATCGGCCGCGTTGCCGCAGTGGCGATGTCGGCGCCGAACTTGGTTTCGCTATGGGGCGGCTTCATCGTTACGGCGCTGCTGACGATCCTGATCGTCGTCGGCGTCGAGCGCCTTCTCGCGCCGATCGCGGTCGTGCCGTATGCGCAGGCGGCCCTGATCACGGCGATCCTGTTTCCGCTGGTGCGGCCGCTTTATATGGGCGCGTCCTCCGGTGTGCGTCAGGGTGTCCGGCGATGAAGGGCAAGCGCGTAGGATCAACGCTCCCCAAGCGCGACGCGAACGTGATCTTCAATCGTCGTGCGGCGCTGCTTTCGTTCGCGGGCGCGGGCGTGATGGGCGCAATCCTGTTTCGGCTGGGCCAGCTGCAGGCGACCAACGCCTTCACCGAGGAATACACCGCCGCCGCCGACGAGAACCGTTTCGACACGCGCATCGTCGCGCCGCCGCGGGGCGTGATCTATGACCGCTTCGGCACGATCCTGGCGCAAACGAGCAAGGATTATCAGGTCGCCGTATTGCGCTCCGAGGTGGAAGATCTCGAAGCCGTCGTCGGCCGGGTGGCGCTGATCCTTGGACACGACGCCGAGTGGGCGCGCCGGGCCGTGATCAAGGTCAGCGGCGGCCAGCGTTACGAGCCGATTCCGATCAAGGAAGGGCTGACCTGGGAAGAGTTCAACGCGATCAATGTGCGCTTGCCGGAGCTACGTGGCGTAGTGGCCCAGCCGGTTGATGTGCGCGCCTATCCGTACGACATCGTCTACGGACACCCGATCGGCTATGTGCAAAAGCCGACGCAGCCCGATGTCGATCGCGCGCTTGAAAATCCCGAGCAAGGCCAGAGCCGCGCGCTTTATTTGCGCAATCCGCACGTCCGTGTCGGCAAGGCTGGCCTCGAAGCGTCGATGGAAACCGCACTCCACGGCGACGCCGGCTGGCGCAAGGTGATCGTCAACGCGCGCGGCGTCGAGCAGGGCGAGGATGAAACTGAGCGCCGCGACCCAGTGCGCGGCTCCGGCCTTGTGCTGACGCTCGACCACGATCTGCAGCGCATCGCGATGCAGAATTTTGGCGAGCAATCCGGTTCCGCCGTGGTGATGGATATCCACACCGGCGATCTTTTGGTGCTGGCTTCAGCGCCCGGTTTCGATCCGAACCTTTTCGTCAACGGCATCAGCCAAGCCAATTTCGACGGCTACAATCTCAACGAAAAGAAGCCGCTTTATCACAAGTCCGTCACCGGCGTTTATCCGCCGGGATCGACGTTCAAGATGATTGTCGGCATCGCCGCCAAGCAGGCCGGCGTCGCAGACAATTGGCGCACCCATTGTTCTGGCGGCTTCTACTATGGCGGGCGCACGTGGCACTGCTGGAACCGCCACGGCAGCGTCGATCTTCACGGCGCGATTAGGCATTCCTGCGACGTATATTTCTATCAGGCTGCGTTGCGTGCGGGCCCTGAGCGCATCGCCGCGGTCTCGCGCCAGTTCGGCCTTGGCCAGCACTTCGAGATCAACGTGCCGAATATTCGCGATGGCCTCATCCCCGATCCGGTGTGGTGGCGCGAGAACCGCAATGAAGGCTGGACCGGCGGCCTCACCGTTAATTACGGCATCGGACAAGGCGCGATGGGCGTGACGCCGCTGCAGCTTGCGGTCATGGCGGCGAGGCTTGGCAATAACGGGTACGCTGTTAATCCGCGCCTCATCCGCGAAGCGCCAGGTTTCGGCGACCCGCCTGAGCCGCCACACATGAGCGGCATCGAGTCCGAACATCTCGCGCGCGTGCGCGATGGCATGTTCGGCGTCTGCAACGAACCCGGCGGCACCGCAAACAGCGCAGGACGCCTCGAACTTGTACGCCATCCCGAAACCGGCGCGGCCGTGCCGGCATCTCCTGAGACGCGCGGCTGGCTACCGGTTCAAATCGCCGGCAAGACCGGCACGGCGCAAGTGCGCGCTCTCGGCGGCAATCGCGGGCGGCACTATTCGACTATCGAATGGAAGTACCGCGACCATGCGCTGTTCTGTTGCTTCGGCCCATGGCATCAGCCGCGCTATGCGTGCGCCGTCATCGTCGAGCACGGCGGCGCGGGCTCCTCCGTCGCCGGTCCGATCGCCAGGGAGATCATGAAGGCGACTTTGCTGCGCGACCCGTCACGCCGCGCGCCTGCGCGCCTGGCGCAGCTTGAGCAGAACATGGGGCGCAGCGCATGACGCTCGCCGCCACGCAGGCCCCAAGAACGATCTTCGATCGTTTCGCCAAGCTCAACTGGGGCATCATCACGATCCTCATCGCGCTCGCGTTCGTCGGCGTGCTGATGCACTTTTCGGTGTCATCCGGCGCCTGGACGGATATGCCGCTCACGCACGGCATCCGCTTTGCCGCGATGATGACGCTGGTGGTCATCGCAGCGACGTTTCTGGATGCGCGTTTCTGGCTCGCTATCGCCTATCCGCTATACGGCTTGGCGCTGCTTTTGCTCGTTGGCGTTGAACTCGTGGGCGAGACGCGGATGGGCGCGCAGCGTTGGCTCCAGATCGGCCCGATGTCGCTGCAGCCGTCCGAACTCATGAAGATCGGCATCGTGCTGGCGCTGGCGCGCTACTATCATGCGCTCGACGCTCGGCGCACCGGCACGGTGCTCTGGATTGCGCCGCCGTTCTTGATGATCGTCGCGCCGGTCGCGCTCGTCATGCACCAGCCCGACCTTGGCACCGCGCTGATGATCCTGTTTGCGGGCGTTAGCATCATGTTCCTGGGCGGGCTGCTCTGGCGGATCATCGCGGCAGGCGCGATCGTCGCCGTCGGCGGGGCGATCTTTGCGTATACGAGCCTGCTCCACGACTATCAGCGCGACCGCGTCAACGTTTTCCTCGGCATCACCGACGATCCGCTAGGGGCGGGCTACCACGTGCTGCAATCGAAGATCGCGATTGGCTCGTCCGGCTTATTCGGCCGCGGCTATCTGCAGGGCACACAAAGCCAGCTCGATTTTCTACCGGAAAAACACACCGACTTTATCTTCACGATGATCGTCGAGGAGTTTGGTTTGCTCGGCGGGGTGCTGGTGCTTGGCTTGTTCGGCGCACTGATGGCGCTGACCATGCAAGTGGCGCTGCGCGCGCGTTCGCTGTTCGGCAAACTCGCCGCCGCCGGCATCGCCGCGACGCTCGCGTGCTACGTGTTCATCAACACCGCGATGGTGATTGGATTAGTGCCGGTGGTCGGCATCCCGCTGCCGATCATCAGCTACGGCGGCACGGCCATGTTCACGCTACTCGCCGGCTACGCGATCGTGCTCTCGATCGATTTGCACCGCGATCAACACGGCGCGCGAGGGTGGCTCTGGTAATTTGATCGGGATTCGGTTTTCGGGGTTCGGGATTGGCCCCCCCCGATACCCGACCCCCGAAAACCGACTTACCACTTCGCCTTCTCAGCCATCCAATCCGTAGCGCGGATGAGCGCATCCACGATGCCGGGCTCCAAGCTTGAGTGCCCGGCGTCGTGCACGATTTCCAATTCAGCTTCCGGCCAGCGTTGCTTTAGCTCCCACGCCGTCGTCAGCGGCGTGCACATGTCATAGCGGCCGTGGGCGATGCGGCAGGGGATGTGCCGGAGGCGCGGCGCCTGGTCGAGCAGCCAGCCGTCATGCTCGAAGAAGCCGTCATTGACGAAATAATGGTTCTCGATCCGCGCGAACGCTTCGACGAAGCGATCTTCGTTGAATCGTGACGGCAGCGCGCTCGGCCCCGCGATCGAAATCGTTTCGCCTTCCCAGCGCGCCCAGGCGCGCGCTGCTTTCAGCCGCGTGTCCCAATCGGGCGACGTGAGGCGCTTATAATAGGCGGCGAGGAAATCCCCGCGCTCCTCTTGCGGAATGGCGGCGGCGTAGCGCGCGAATGCGTCTGGAAAAACGTGGCTGGCGCCGTTTTGGTAGAACCAATCGATCTCGCTTTTGCGCAGCGTGAAAATGCCGCGGAGCACCAGGCCCGACACGCGCTCGGGATGCTTGGCCGCATAAGCGAGCGCCAACGTCGAGCCCCATGAGCCGCCGAACACCAGCCATTTGTCTATGCCGTAGCGTTCGCGCACGCGCTCAATGTCGGCGACCAGATCCCAGGTGGTGTTTTCGCGCAGTTCCGCGTGCGGCGTTGAGCGGCCGCAGCCGCGCTGATCCATCATGACGATGCGGTAGCGCTGCGGATCGAAGAAGCGGCGCATCTCCGGCGAGAGCCCCCCGCCAGGCCCGCCATGCAGCGCGATCGCAGGCCGGCCGCGCGGACTGCCGCTCTGCTCGACATAGACCGCGTGCAGGTCCGACACCCTCAGCATTTCGCTCTGGGCGGCTTCGATGGCGGGGTAGAGGTCGCGGCGGTGCGGAGGCGTGTGGCCGTACATGCCGCTTGGTTAAGGGCGCTGGGCGGCGGGAGCAAGGCGCTGGGTTTATTTCCCCTCCCCCTTGGGGGAGGGGTTAGGGGTGGGGGGCAGCAAGTGTTCACGCACGCGTTCGAGGACGTGCTCCGTATAGCTGACCTCCGCATTGGTGAGGCGCAGGACGCGAAACCCGCGCGCTTCGGCGGAACTCGTTTTCAGCGCGTCTTGTGCTTGCACCTCGGGATCGTCGTGTACTGCGCCGTCAAGTTCGATTAGCAACCGCTGCGAGAGCGCGGCGAAGTCGTAGACAAAATCGCCGACGTGACACTGTCTGCGGAAATGTGCGCCTTCATGCTTTAGGTCTCGCAAAATTCTCCATAGCGCCTTCTCGGACGAAGTTTGATCGCGGCGCAACTGTTGCGCGCGTTGCTGCGCGCGTGTTCTGTCTTTACGCCAATCGTCGCCTTCTCCCGGAGTCCATCCCATTGTCAGCGGCTCCCCTGATAGCCCCCCACCCCTACCCCTCCCCCAAGGGGGAGGGGAGTCGATAATGAGCGGCGAACCCATCCTCTCCTCCCGCGCGGCGCGCGTCACAATGGTGATGTCGGCGCTGTTTGGTACGACGGGCGTCATCCTCGTGTTCCTGCCGCGTTGGTTGGAGGTTGAGCGCGCGCTTTCGGGCGCTGAAATCGGCGCGGTGCTGTCGCTGGCGCAGTTCGCGCGGATACTGACGGGGCCGGCGATCGCGTATTGGGCGGATGGAACCAATGATCGCGGCGCGCCGCTGAAGATCGTCTCGCTCGCAGCGCTCGCCGCCTACGCGGCGTTCTTCTTTCTTGCGCAGGGCTTTTGGCAGCTGCTTGCCTACGGCTTTATAGCGCTCTCGCTGACGCAGGCGCTGAACCCGCTGATCGAAGCGGCGACCTTGCGTGCAACGGCGCAGGGCAAGCTCAGCTACGGCGTCGCGCGTGGCATTGGTTCGGCCGCCTTCATTGTCGCCAACGTCGCTGGCGGCGCGCTCATTTCGCGCTTTGGCTTGGGCGCGGTGGTGGTCTGGGTGTTGTGCGGGCTAGCGCTCGTGGTTGCGACATCTGCACTTGGCCTGAAGCGCGATCCGCCCGCGGTGCAGACGCATGAAGCGCGCGCCGGCGCGCTCGGCGCGCTGCTGCGCAACCGGCGCTTCCTTGTGCTCATTCTGGCGTGCGGTCTGATCCAAAGCGCGCATGGCTTCTATTACGGCTTCTCGACCATCGTCTGGCGCGGGCAGGGGCTGTCGCCTGAAATGATCGGCGTGCTGTGGGGGTTCGGCGTCGCCATCGAGATTGGCTTTCTCTTCAGCCTGCCGGCGATCGAACGGCGTGTGACGCCCGAAGCTTTGATCCTGATGGGCGCCGGCGGCGGTTTGGCGCGCTGGCTGGCGATGGGGTTTGCGCCGCTCGGCTTTGCGCTCTGGCCGTTGCAGGCTCTGCACGCCTTGAGCTTTGCGGCGGCGCATGTGGGCGCGATGCGGCTGATCCACCGCGAAGCGACGGAGGAGTCTGCGACGATGGCGCAGACGCTTTACGCCGCGCTTTCGGCGGGGGTGCTGATGGGGTGTTCGACGCTGCTCTCAGGCTACCTGTACGACCTTGGCGGCGCGCGCGGCTATTGGGCTATGGCGGCGCTCGCCGCCGCCGGCGGGGGCCTTGCTATATTGTTACTGCAGCCGCGCCCGCTCCTTCCCCCGTCAACAGCGCGTTAACAAATCTCCTCTCGCGCGGGAACATCGCCCAAGACGAGCGTTTGGCTTCTTTGCCTAATGTTTTCTGTTAGCCGTTATCGGTTGAGGGCCGGCCGGAAAAGTCCGGCGAAGAAGGGACCACGCCAGCATGGCCGCAGAGGCCGCCTTCGACTTCCGCGAGGACGACCGCGCGCCCGTGCTGGCGCTGCGCGGGGATTGGACGGTGGACACCATCGCCAGTCTTGAAGCGGAGCTGTCGGCGCTGGCGCAGCGCTTGAAGCCCGGCGCGGTGGTGGATGTGGGCGAGCTGGGGCGCTTCGATGTCGCCGGCGCCTATCTGGTCGACCGCACCTTGCGCGGCGGCGCCGCCGGCGAAGAAACCCGCATCGCCATTCGTGGCCAACACATTAACGCGCTGCGGCTGCTGCAGGCCGCACGCAAGGCCGCCGCCCCGCCCGCGCCGCCGCCGGAGCGGCTGAAGGGGGTTGTCGGGCTTCTCGACGGCGTCGGGCGCGCTGTCGGGGCGATGGGCGAAGAGATCCTCCAGACGGTGGGTTTTTTCGGCCAGACGCTGACTGTGCTCGCGCGCCTGATCACCAGCCCGCGCCGTATTCGCTGGGTCTCGATCGTTCACACGATGGAAGTTGCCGGGCTCAACGCGTTGCCAATCGTGCTGCTGCTTTCGTTCTTCATCGGCATGGTGGTCGCCTATCTCGGCGCGCGCATTCTTGGGGACTTTGGGGCCACGGTGTTCACCGTGGAGTTGGTCGCCTTTTCGATGCTGCGTGAGTTCGGCGCCGTCATCACCGCCGTCATTCTCGCAGGGCGCACCAACAGCGCTTTCACCGCAGAGATCGGCGCAATGAAAATGCGCCAGGAAATCGACGCCATGCGCGTCATGGGCATCGATCCGATGGACGCGCTGGTGGCGCCGCGCGTGATCGCGATGGTGATCATGACGCCGATCTTGACGTTCGGCGCGATGATGTCCGGCATGTTCGGCGGCCTGCTGGTATGCTGGGCCGAGCTCGACATCAGCCCGGTCATGTTCTTCGCGCGCATTTCCGAAGTGGTGCCGGCGCAGCATTTCTGGGTCGGCTTTGTAAAAGCGCCGGCGTTTGCGCTCGCGCTCGCCGTGATCGGCTGCAAGCAGGGGCTCGACGTCGGCGGCGATGTCGGCTCGCTCGGCAAGCACGTGACGACTTCAGTGGTGCAGGCCATCTTCATGGTCATCCTGATGGATGCGCTGTTCGCACTTTGGTTTCTGGAGATGGATTTGTGAGCGACGAGATCGCCATTTGCGTACGCGGTCTGGTGACGCGTTTCGGCGAGCAAACCGTGCATAACGGGCTGGATCTCGACGTGCGCCGCGGTGAAATCCTGGGCGTCGTCGGCCCTTCCGGCACCGGCAAATCCGTGCTGCTGCGTGAAATCGTGGAGCTGGACGAGCCGACGGAGGGCGAGATCACGTTCCCGTACTTCACCGAGAGCAATCTGGAGCCGCGGCGAGGCGTGATGTTTCAGGACGGTGCGCTGTTCTCCAACCTCACCATTCTCGAAAATGTCGAGGCGCCGCTTCGCGAACACACCCACCTTTCGCCCAATCTCCGCGCTGAGATCGCCGCGCTGAAGCTCTCCATGGCGGGCCTCGATCCGAGCGCCCACCATAAGCGGCCGGCGCAAATCTCTGGGGGCATGCGCAAGCGCGCAGCCGTGGCGCGCGCCATCGCGCTCGACCCCGAACTGCTGTTTCTTGATGAGCCGACGGCGGGCCTTGATCCCATCTCCGCGGCGAATTTCGACGAGATGACGCGCGATCTTGCCCGCTCGCTCGGCCTCACGGTGTTTCTCGTCACGCACGATCTCGATACCCTTCACGCCATCTGCGACCGCGTCGCCGTGCTTTACGACGGCCGCGTCGCGGCGATCGGCACGATCCCCGAAATCGAGGCGAAGGCCGAAGGGTGGGTGAAGGAATATTTCTCAGGACCGCGCGGCCGCGCGGCGACACGCGGCGCAGCGGAAAGGTAGAGCCATGGAAACCAAGGCCAATTACGTCTTCATCGGCGCAGCGACGATTGCCGGCGCGGTGCTCATCATGCTGTTTGCGATGTGGATCACAGGCGGCGAACTCCGGCGCGGATATAACGAATACGATGTCGTGTTCGACGATCCCGTGCGCGGCCTCACCGAAGGCGGCGAAGTGCGCTTCAACGGCATCAAGGTCGGCGAAGTCGATGCGCTGCGGATCGATCCGGACAACACCAACCGCGTCATCGCCCGCATCCGCGTCTCCACCGACGTGCCGGTGAAAACCGATAGTACGGCGCAGCTCGAGCCGATCGGGCTTACCGGCGTGACACTCATCCAACTTTCGCCGGGCGGCGCCGAGGCGG
>JACMMP010000138.1 GCA_014378995.1 Hyphomonadaceae bacterium | reverse complement strand
TGCTGATGTTGCCGCGGCCATCGGTGAGCAGAACCAGCATCGGCGTGCGCCCTTTCGCACGCTCGCTGAGGCCAAGCAGCATCGCCGCGTCAATCGCGGCGGCCAATGGCGTGCCGCCGCCTCCCGGCAGCGCCGCAAGGCAGCGTTTCGCACGCGCGAGCGAGCGCGTCGGCGGCAGCAGCATTTCCGGGCGCCGCTCGCGGAACGCGATGAGCGCAACGCGCGCGCGCGATACGTACGCCTCCGCGAGCAACGTCTCCACCGCGCCCTTGGCTTCCGCTAAACGCTGCGCCGCGGTCGAGCCGGAGGCGTCGACAACGAAGATCGTGGTGGATTCCAGCCGCTGCGCAAATCTTCGAATGCGAAAATCCGAGCGCTTTACAAGCACCCGGCCCGCGCCCTCCGGCGCGTTCCCACGGCGAAGTTTTTGCCAGGGCGCTGCAGCGCGCAATGTCGCAATCAGGTCGAGCCGATCGCCAGATCGCAAGTTTGCGGCGCGCGCGCCAAGCGGACGCCCGCGCTGCGCGGACTTTGCCGCGGCGCCCGACCCGTTCGTGCGCGCAGCGGCGCGCCGTTCGGTGCGGGCAGTCAGAAGTTGCGCCAGGAAATCCGCGGGCAAGGCTGCGCGCACCGCCTCCACTAAGCGCTCCGCGGCTGCGTCCGAGGCGGTGTCCGTTTCGCTTTCTTGCTCGCTTCTATCGCCGGGCGGCGGCGGCTCGCCGGCCTCCTCCATCGGCGGCGCAAGCCGCGCCCGCGGCGCCAAAACCAACCGCGCCGCAAGCGCTAAATCCTCTTCACCCACGTGCGTACGCCCCGCCAACGCCGCGGACGCGCGGGCGGCGCGCAGCGTAAACAGGGCGGCGCGCGTCGAGAGCACGCCGAACGCGCTTGCGGCGACGCAAATCGATTCGACCAAGTCCTCCGCCGGCGGCGCCATCGTCTTCAAGCGGAGCCGCGCGTCGCGCACATCCTCTCCGGTCCAACGCGGCGCACCGTCGGGGCGGAGTAGTTCGAGATTGAGATGAAACGCCAAGCGCTCGGCCAGCGCCGCCGGCGTGCATTCTTCGGGCTCAGCGCCCTCATCGAGCGCAACAAGCACGATCCGCGCCGGATGGCGTGCGGCAAACCCGTCGCGCTCGGCGCGAACCTCGCCCAAGTCCAGCGCTGCGCCTAGTCTCGACGCCAAGCCAGGCGTGCAGCGCTCCGCCATCGCCAGAATCGCCGCGCCGCCATCGGCTTCGCTCAACAGGCCGCGACTTGAAATTGGACGGCCTGCAGCCAACGTGGCTGCGAGATCGAGCCCGCCCAGCAAACGGTCGTCGTCAATATGGCAAGGGATGCGCCGCATCGGCGCGTCCGCTGGCAGCACCATTCGCAAATGAGCGAGCCATGCATCGCGCGCCGGGTTCGCCGAAGCGCGCACAATGGCGCCGCCGAGATCGGCATCCACGGCAAGCAGCGCGCCTGCCGTTAAAGCCTCCGCCCAAGCCTCGCTGCGATCGGCTGCGCTCATGCGCCGAACAGATCAGCCATGGCGCGTTCGATGCGCGCGGCGGAGCCTGCCTCGTCCAGCGGATCGCGCCGCAACCTATGCTGCAAAGCCATTGGCGCAACTCGGCGCAGGTGCGCATCGGTCACGGTGGCTTCTCCCTCCAAAGCGGCAAGCGCGCGCGCCGCGCGGATCATCGTGAGCTCGCCGCGCAACCCGTCAGCGCCGATTTTCATGCACAAAGCCGACGCCCGCTCAACGGCGCGATCCCCCACTTCGACACTGGCTCGGGCCGCACGTGCGGTGACTATCTGATCGCGAATCTTCGCGTTCTTCTTCGTCCACTTTTTGGTGAACGCCTCGGGATCGTTATCGAACGCGTCCCGCTGGCGCACCACGGCCACGCGATCGGCCAGGGTGGTTGGCGTTTTCACATCCACCGAGAGCCCAAACCGATCCAGCAATTGTGGGCGCAACTCGCCCTCTTCCGGATTGCCGCTGCCGACCAGGACAAAGCGCGCCGGGTGCCGCACGCTCAAGCCTTCACGCTCGACAACATTCTCACCCGATGCGGCGACGTCCAGCAGAAGATCCACCAGATGATCTTCCAGCAAATTCACTTCATCGATGTAGAGAAAGCCCCGGTGCGCGCGCGCCAGCAATCCAGGCTCGAACCGCTTCACGCCTTGCGTCAACGCCTTTTCCAAATCGAGCGCGCCGACAACGCGATCCTCGGTCGCGCCCAGCGGCATGTCGATCACCGGCGTCGGTCTCATTTCGGTTTTCGCGCCGCCAGCGCGCGACGGGCAATCCTCGGTGCAGGCGCCGGACTCCTGCTCTGGATCGCAATTGTAGGGACAGCCCTTAGTGGCGCGGATCGGCGGCAACAGCGCCGCCAGTGCGCGCACCGCGGTGGATTTGCCGGTGCCGCGGTCGCCGAACACCATCACGCCGCCAATACCGGGATCGACCGAGGCGATCAGCAAGGCGCGCTTCATCTCCTCCTGGCCCACGATCGCCGAGAACGGAAACACTGCGCGCATCGATGCCTTATCCCACCGCGCGCCGTAAAGAGCGGATCACGTCCGGGCCACATTGCGCAACGCGCCCCGGCTTTGTCCAGGGGTCAATCAAGTCCGGCGAACGGCCGGGGCGCCTCCTATCGCGGATCGTTGTGCGTTGGCCCTGTGCGCTCTCGCCGTTGCGTTGCAAACCAGATGATCCAAACCAAAGCAGGCTGCATCGCCAACCGCAACCAGAGCAAGGGCGCCCCGACGCGCGGATACTGGTCCGCCTGCAGCAGCATCTCGATATGAACCGGCGTGACGGCAATTGTGAACGCCATCAGCGCGAGCCCAGCCAAAGGCCGCCAACGCCCGAACAAAAGCGCCAGCGCAAGCAGTATCTCGATCGCGCCCGTGACGAGAACGACGGCGCGACCGAACGGCACATAGGGCGGAACAACGGATACAAACGTGTCCGTCAGAACGAAGTGAGCCAAGCCGCCAAGCACGAACCACGTAAAGACCAAAGCAAGACTTGCTTTTCGCCAGAGGTCTCGGCGCCCGCCGCTCGGCATTGTCAAACCTCAGGCGGCAGCGTTGGCGGCGGCGGCGCATCGATGAAGCGGCGTATCCGACGCAGAAAACGCCAAACCAGGAAGACCACCAATGGCGCCGCCAATCCAGTCAGCACCGTTGGGCTGACGCCGGGGATCAATTCCGCAACAGCCTCCAGCATGAAGACGAGAATGCCGAGCGCGTAATAGGAAATCGCGACGATGGAGAGCCCTTCCACCGTGAGCTGAATACGCAATTGCTGTTGCGAGCGGCGGTCCATTGAGGCCAGCAATTCCACGTTGACGATCTCCGAGGCCACCTCCACGCGCGTGCTCAGCATTTGCACCGTGCGCGCGATGCGTTCGATGACGTTGCGTTGACGTTCACCGACCGATACGCAGGTGCGCATCGCAGGCGCCAAGCGCCGCTCCATAAATTCGCCTATGGTGGGACGGCCCGCGAGCGGTTGTTCGTGCCAGCTTGCAATGCGCTCCAGCACCAGCCCGTGATAAGCGTGCGCGGCGGCGAAGCGAAAACTGGTTTGGCCCGCGAGCCCCTCCGCTTCGCCCGCAAGCGCCGCAAGGCGGTTCACTAAGGTGCGATCCGCTTCAACCCCCGCCGAGTTGGCGACGTGCGAAGCGGCGGAATCTATCGCGCCTTCGATGCGCGTGAGCGTCCGTGCTGTTTCCAGCGCCAGCGGCAGCGCCAGCAACGCCAACAAGCGATATGTCTCTATTTCAAGCAATTGCTGCAGGATGCGTCCGGTCAATGCCGCGCCGTCGCGCCGCTGCACCAGGACAAACCGCGTGAACGCGTCGGGCCCAACACGAAAATCCGTAAACACCGCCGCTGCGCCGCCTGCAATCTCGGCCGCGACAACATCGTCCGATACGAACGGCAAGCGATCGGGCGCCTCTCTCACGACCGCTACGTGCGCCGCAGCTAGCACCTGACCAGGCATTGCAGCGCGCCACGCGCCCGGAACGACATCGAGCGCCGTAGCGCCGAAGAGCGCTGGATCAATTTCGGTTTCCGGGCGGAAGACCGTCCACGTCGAAACTTCGGTGTGCCGCTCCCAGCGC
Source organism: Hyphomonadaceae bacterium (assembly GCA_014378995.1). GTDB lineage: Bacteria > Pseudomonadota > Alphaproteobacteria > Caulobacterales > Aquidulcibacteraceae > Vitreimonas. The sequence goes on along the minus strand of JACMMP010000138.1, from coordinate 780 downwards.
AGAATCCAGCCGCCGGCGTCCAGCACGCACCAGCGCGCATCAGCCACAGGCTCAGGCGCACCGAACTTCTGACAAAGCGTAGCCATATGCGCGCGGTCCGCCTCAACGCCGCCCTCGCCCGACAATGTTACGATGCGCGCGACAAGCCCTGGCGCCTCCAGCGGCGTCCATGGCCGCGCATGCGCCTCCGCGATCAGACGATCGCGCTCGGGGTGAAAGCGCCACTCCGCGACGGCCACGTCCGGACCTTCTTGTTCGATGTTGGTCATTCCCACTCGATCGTGCCCGGCGGCTTCGACGTGACGTCGTACACGACGCGGTTGACGCCGCGCACTTCGTTGATGATGCGCGTAGCGGCGCGGCCGAGGAAATCCATCGAGTACGGGAAGAAATCCGCCGTCATGCCGTCGCTCGAGGTGACGGCGCGCAGCGCGCAAACATATTCGTACGTGCGCCCATCGCCCATGACGCCGACCGTCTTCACCGGCAGCAGCACCGCGAACGCCTGCCAAATCTTATCGTACAAGCCGGCCTTGCGAATCTCGTCGAGATACACCGCATCGGCTTCGCGCAAAATATCGAGCTTCTCTCGCGTAATCTCGCCAGGCACGCGGATGGCGAGGCCCGGCCCCGGAAACGGATGGCGCCCGACGAATGTATCCGGCAGTCCAAGCTCCCGCCCCAGCGCGCGCACTTCGTCCTTAAAGAGATCGCGCAGCGGCTCAACCAGCTTCATGTTCATGCGTTCCGGCAAACCGCCGACATTGTGGTGCGACTTGA
>JACMMP010000137.1 GCA_014378995.1 Hyphomonadaceae bacterium | reverse complement strand
TTCATTCGAAACACGTTCGGCTTCTGCCGCTCGATATCTGTCGCGCCCATGAACACGACACACGGCAACCCAAAGCGCGCGCAGATCGTCGCCGTCGCAACGCCATGTTGACCGGCGCCCGTCTCGGCGATGATGCGCGTCTTGCCCATGCGCAACGCCAGCAGCACTTGGCCGAGGCAATTGTTGATCTTGTGCGCGCCGGTGTGATTGAGCTCGTCGCGCTTGAAGTAAATCTTCGCGGCCCCGTGATGCTCGGTTAGCCGCTCAGCAAAATACAAAGGCGAGGGCCGGCCCACATAATGGGTCCAGAAATCCTCCATCGTCGCCGCGAAGGCGGGATCGGTCTGCGCGGCGCGATAGGCGCGCTCCAGCTCCAGTACGAGCGGCATCAGCGTCTCGGCGACGAAGCGTCCGCCATAGGCGCCGAAGCGCCCCTCGGCGTCGGGCAGGTCTTGCCAGTTGCGGCGAACGTCCATCGGTGGGTTTTAGGCTCTGGCTGCCGCCAAAAATTGGGCGATCCGGAGCGGGTCTTTTAAGCCCGGGGCAGTTTCCACGCCAGAGGAGACGTCCACCAGGGCGGCCCCGGACGCACTGATCGCCGCGCCGACATTCCCTAGCGTCAGTCCGCCGGAGAGCATCCAGGGCCGGGCAAAGCCCCGCCCGGCGAGAATGCCCCAGTCGAACGCCAGAGCGTTGCCCCCGGGCAGGCCGCCGGCTGGCGGTTTGGCGTCGAACAGCAGCATGTCGGCGACCGGGGCGAATGCGTCCGCTTCGGCCAGGTCCGCTGAGCGGGCAACGCCGAGAGCTTTGATGACGCCGTTGCGGGCATAGCGGGCGGCGTTCGACACCCGGCCTGGGCTCTCGGCGCCGTGGAGCTGGATCCAGTCCGGCGCTGCGTAGGCGGCGAGTCCGGTGAGCAGCTCATCGTCGGCGTCGACGGTGACGACCACCGTCTCGGCCCTGCCGCGGGCGCGCGCCGCCAAAGCCGCCAGCTTGTCGCGCGACACGTGCCGCGGGCTCTTGGGATAAACCACGAAACCCACATAGCGCGCACCGCCATCGAGCGCCGCGTCGAGCGCTTCTGTGGTGGTGATCCCGCAGATTTTAACTTCGGCCATAGGCGAAGGGCAGTAAGGCAATAGGTCAGTAAGGCAAGAGGACGCGGCGGCGTAAGCATGGCGCCGGCGGTCCTGAACGGCGCGGCTTATCTCGGCGTCTGTTGTTTCAACAAATCGCGGATCTCGCCGAGCAGCTTTACGTCTTCGGGTTTTTCGGCGGCGCTGGCGGGCTTGGCGTCTTCTTTGCGCTTCATGCGGTTGATGATCTTGACCACCCAGAAGATCACCCAGGCCACAATCGTGAAGCTGATCAAAGTGGTGATGAACTGGCCGTACTTGATCGTCACTGGATCGGCGCCGGCAGGCGCGAGCGGAGAGGGCGGCAGCGTCAAAACCAGATCGGAAAAGTCGAGGCCGCCCGTGACCCAGCCAATTGGCGGCATGACCAGATCGTTCACCAGCGATTGCACGATGCCGTTGAACGCCGCGCCGATAATCACGCCGACGGCGAGATCAACGACGTTGCCCTTCAACGCGAACTCACGGAATTCCTGGATGATCGACATGCGCGCTCCCTATTGGGTAGACGCATAGGGCACAGGAATTCGCCTCGCAAAGCAAGCGGGGTGGTTTGCACGCCCGCTTGCCCACGATGAGTTAGTTGTATTGCCGCTTCAGCGCCGAGATGCGGTCATGGCCTGAACGGATGCGCGAAAGCGCGTCGTTCAGAAAGGCCTGCACCTGCGGGCTCAGCGTCTTGTCTTCAAGCCGCTTCTTGATTTCGTCGCGAAGATAATCTTCGCCACGCTCGACTTCCGACACCGCGGTTTTGGTGTCGTTATCGACGAGGCTTCTGAGGCTCATGAAGCCCTTGTGGCTCGCGCCGAGCACGGTGCCGTCGTCGGCCGGATCGCCGCCGAGCGTGCGCACCTGGTTTTGAAACTCCGAACAAAGCGCGCGCCGTTCGCTGGTGACGTCGGCGATCGCGGTCGATGCGTTGGCGTCGTCAGCCAACTCGCCCGCCTTTTGATAGAGCGCGCTGCCGTCGATCAGGATTTTGGTGATGTCGTTCAGGGCTTCGATATCGTCGCGTGATGCTTGCATGGGAGCCTCCTTTGATGCGGGGGCAACGGCAGGCGTGCTCGCGCTGTTCCCGCTTACGGCTCTTCGCCGCCATTGACCTTTAGCCGTAATTCCTTGCCCGGCTTGAAGAACGGCACGCGCTTGGCGTCGACCTTTACCGTCGCGCCGGTGCGGGGATTACGGCCGGTGCGGGCGTCGCGCTTGCGCACCGAGAATGCGCCGAACCCGCGCAGCTCGACGCGGCCGTCGGTCGCGAGCGCGAGGGCTACCTCCTCAAGCACGACATCGACGGCGTGCTCGATCTCTGTCGCCTTTAGCGGCGCCATTTCTTCTTGTAGGCGGCTAACCAGTTCCGAACGCAGCATCGCGGACTCTCCGACCGTCCGTGAATAGAGGACGGCGGCAGGCCCCACGTCAACAGGCGAATGGCTTGAAATCGAGAAAGAAAAAGGCCCGGCGTGGGAGCGCCGGGCCTAATCCTATACCAGCAGCTTTACATCGGCGGCGGTGTATTCGGGTCGAACCGGGTCCAGCCCTTGCTGCGATATTCTTGGCCGCGGGAGCCGACATCGGTCGGGCGGAAGCGGCCGAGTGCGGCTTCCACTTGCGAGGCGCGGTCGTCGTCGACGCGTACGGTCAGCAACGTGCCGCCGCGGCGGACGCCTTCACTGTACACGTGGGCGTCTTCTTCCGGGACGCCGGCGTCAGTGAGCGCGGCAACCAACCCGCCGACAGCGCCGCCAGCAACTGCGCCCGCGGCTGCGCCGGTGAGGGTGGTGGCGAGCCAGCCAGCCGCCACGACCGGGCC
>JACMMP010000136.1 GCA_014378995.1 Hyphomonadaceae bacterium | reverse complement strand
TCCTCCCTTTGCATGAGAACGTCGAAGAGGTGCGACGTCCGATCGAGGACCTGTTGGAACGCCCCGGGTCCCTGCTGACGGATGTGGTCGTCAGGATCGATGCCCTCGGGCAGGAACGCGAACTGGACGCTCAAGCCCGGCGCCAGGTGCGGCAGCACTGTCTCCACGGCGCGGAAGGCGGCGCGGCGGCCGGCGTCGTCGCCGTCGAAGCAGAACACCGGCTCGCCGCCGGAGCGCCAGAGCAATTGCAGCTGCTCTTCCGTCAGCGCCGGGCCGCAGGGCGCGACCGCGGCGATGCCGGCGCGCTCGAAGGCGATCACGTCGAGATAGCCTTCGCCGACCACTAAGCCCGGCGCTTTCGTCCGCGCCAGCACTTCGCGCGCTTGCTTCAAGCGATAGAGCACGCGGCTTTTGGAATAGAGCGCCGTCTCTGGTGAGTTGATGTATTTGGCTTTGGCGTCCTTGCTGAGCGCGCGGCCGCCAAAGCCGATGATCTTGCCGGCGGTGTCGGTGATCTCGAAGGTGACGCGGCCGCGGAACGTATCGATGGCGCGCTTGCCCTCTTCGCCTTCGCGCGCGACGCCAGCGGCGACGATTTCATCCTGCGTGTAGCCGTCGGCTTTCAGCTTATCGAGCGTCCACGTCCATTCATCGGGCGCGTAGCCGATGGCGAAGCGCTCCCACTCGTCCGGACCGAAGCCGCGGCCCTGCAGGTATTTGCGCGCTTCGGCGCCGCCGGACGAGCGCAGCGCTTCTGCATAGAGCCGCGCGGTGCGGGCGGTGATGGCGTAGAGGCGCTTGCGGCGATCGCTCTCGCCGCGATCTTCCATCTCCTCGCGCGGCAATTGCACGCCGGCGATCTCGGCCATTTTCTCGACGGCCTCCGGAAACGAGAGGCCTTCGAGCTTCATGGCGAGCGTGAAAACGTCGCCCTTTTCGCCGCAGCCGAAGCAATTGAAGATGCCCTTCTGGTCCAGCACGTGGAAGGAGGGGCTCTTTTCCTGGTGGAACGGACAGCACGCCCAGAAGTCGCCAGCCGAAGGCCGGCTCTTCTGCTTGTGCCAGGACAAGCGCTTTCCGGCGTAGTCCGCAATCGAAACTCGATCGCGCACCTGTCGGAGCAAGGTGTCGGAAAAGCGCATCGGAACCTAACGGGAAGCGTCAGCGCTATTATACAGCGATTCGCCGAAACGATTCGCGGCTTGCTGTGTACGTCTGGATTCCGCTAGGGCTAGCGACGCTTCGCGGCCGTGTCAGGGAGCCCGGTCGGAGGGGCTCCGCCGGCTTGATCATCCCAGGATGTCCAAGCCGGCGTCGCGAACTAGTATGTCGAAGGTGAATCGCTAGCCGGGAAGCTCTGGTCGGAACGTTGATCCGTTCGCGTCCACTTCTGCGGCGGCGTGGCCATGTTCTCCGCGCCGGCGTCACGCACATTCGGCATCGGCGCGTGCAATTGATCGCCTGTGCTTTCCTGCTTGCGCTTTTTCATGGCCCGGTAGGCGAGAACGCCGCCGCCAACGAGAGCGGCCGCGCCCAGTATGCGAGTAAGTTTCATGATGCACCTCTTGCTTTGCTCGAATGGGGAAACGCGGCGCGGGCGCATCAGTTCAGTGGGATGATCATGAGAACTGGAGAAAACTGCGCCGCCTGCCGTAAAATCGCCGCGGCAGTCACGCCGTTCATGGGCCGAGGGTTAAATGGAGTTGAGAATATGCGACTGATCAAGGTGGCGGCAGCTTTCGCCGTGATGGCGACTTTTGCGGCCCCGCAGCTGGCGGCGGCGCAGGAAGAGGGCCAAGCGCACGCGCACGGCGTCCAGGGCACGCTGCTGAGCGTCAGCGCGGACGGGTCGTCCGAGGCGCGGCCCGACATGGCGACGATCAATCTTGGCGTCACCACGGACGGGCAGACAGCGCAAGCGGCGCTGCAGGAAAATGCGCGCCGCATGACGTCGCTGACGCAAGCGCTGCGCCGCGCCGGCATCGCCGAGCGCGACATCCAGACGTCGAACGTTTCGGTCAACCCCCAGCAGCAATACCGCGAGAACGAGCCGCCGCTCATCACCGGCTACCAAGCCAACAACACGGTGACGGCGAGAATTCGCAACGTGAACAATGTCGGCCGCGTGATCGATGCAGCGGTCGCTTCCGGCGGCAACACCATTCACGGCGTCTCGTTCTCGCACGCCGACCAGGAGGCGCAACTCGACATCGCCCGCCGCGACGCCATCGCCGAAGCGCGCCGGCGCGCTGAACTCTATGCCAATGCGCTGGGCATGCGCGTGCATCGCATCGTGGCGGTGCAAGAAGGCGGGGGCTATGCGCCGCCGATGCCAATGGCGATGGCGCGCATGGAAACCGCGCAAGATGCCTCGACGCCGATCTCGCCTGGCGAAATCGAAACTCGCGTCAGCGTGAACGTAACGTTCGAGCTGCGCTAACGTCGAGCGCGCAAACGAAGCAGGGCGGCGGAGCGATCCGCCGCTCTTTTGCGTACATGCTTTGCCAGGTTACGGCGTGATCGGCTCTGGAGCGGGCGCAGTGTCGGCGCTTGGCGGCATTTGCGGCGCCGGCGGCGGTTCGGGGAGGTTGATGTCCGGCGGGTCGATGTTGGTGTCAGGCAAGTTTATCTCGAGGTCGGCGGTGCTATCGCGCTGGAAGCCGCCAGAATAGGCGACGATGCCGAAGGCGATCACCGCGACAAGAACGATCCCCGCCAAAAATGCGATCCACGGCGATGGGCCGCCGCCTTCTTTGTCTGCCATGTTCCAATCTCCATCCATGCCCAAGTGGACAAACCAGAGATGGGTCGGGAGTTCCGCGTCGCATCACGCGGCGGAACCGGCGTTCGCGGGCAACGTTGAGTTCGCATGGGATACGAACTTTTTTACGTTATCGGCGCGGTACTCCTCGCGTTGGCTATCGGCTACGGCGTATGGCGCGACAAGAGGCGCGATAAAACTAAGGACGCGCTGACCGAAGCCGCGACCAAAGAGCAGTACGAGCACCCGGAACGCTACCAGCGCACGCAAAAGATCTACGAAGAAGCGGCGAAGGATTAGCCGAGCGGCGTCAGCAGCGCCTCTCCGGCGTAGAAGCGGCGGAGATTTTCCAGCACGTTCTGCGAGCCGGCCCAGAGCGCTTCTCGCGTGCCGCCGCCAAGGTGCGGCGTGAGCGTGGTGTTTGGCACATCGGCCCAGCGCGAATTGGGCGTCGGTTCTTCCACGAACACGTCGAGCCCAGCGCCGCCGAGCGCGCCTGATTTCAGCGCCGCAATCAGCGCTTCTTCATCGACGACGCTCCCTCGCGAGACGTTAATCAGTACGCCGTCCGAACCAAGCGCGTTGATCACGCCGGCGGTGATGATGCCTTCGGTGGTTTTGTCGCCGCGCACGGCCACGGCCAGCACGTCGGCCCATTCGGCAAGCTTCAGCAAATCGGGCTCATAGGCATACGCCAGATCAGGCTTCGCGCGCGGACCATGCCATTTGATCTCAATGCCAAACGCTTGCGTGCGCTGTGCGATCGCCTGTCCGATCGCGCCCATGCCGACAATGCCGAGATTCCTGCCGCGCAAGCGCTTCTGCGGCGGCACGGCGAGCGGCGGCGTCCACTTGCCCTCGCGCAGCACGCGCTCGCCCTCGGTGAAGAGCCGAAGCCGCGCAATCATCAAGCCGATGGCGACATCGGCGACGTCTTCGTGATTGATCTCGCGCCCGTGTGTGATGGCGATGCCGCGCCGCTCCGCATAGGCGCGGTCGATTCCATCCACGCCAACGCCGAAGCAGACAATGCAGCGCAGCTCCGGCAGCTTATCGATCATGGCGTTGGAGACGCCGACATGGCCGATGGTGACGGCCGCGCGGATATCTGTGCGGTCGGTTGGCCAATGCACGACGTCGTAGTCGCCGGCGAGGCGAGTTTCGAAGAGGCCGAGCGGGGGATGAACGAGGAGGGCGGGTTTGGTCATGGACCCACCGTAGCCGTCCTTCACAACACGCAATAGGCGCCCGCCAAACCCCCTCACCTTGCCGGCTAAGCGGAATATCCGTTACGCCCGCCATGGGCGTGAGGGAGGCAAGCACGCGGTCAAGTTGGACAACGGCTAGCAATCATTCGCCAAAGCGGGTGTCATTCTGTCTGCGAAGCACCGTCATGCCGATTGCCACGCTCTCGCATGGACTGCCGACTTGTAGGGTATCTTGATCGCAATTGAACCGATGAACGATAACGCTCGCGATGCCATCGGTTCTCAGTTGATCCTCTATCGTCGCTTGGGTCCGCGGCGTGAGCGCCACGAACTCGCCGCGGTGAAAGGGTCCGAGCACCCGAAAGAGCAATGCGGCTCCGTCCCAATCGCCAGCTCTGCCGCTAAACCAATTAGGGCGCTCATGCTGCACTATGTGACGCTCGTGTAGCCAGCTAGGATCACCGTCGCCGTCCTCTAGAACGAGCGGTTCTGAGAACGCGGAGCGCAGTTGGTCGTTGCCTTGTGCGACACAGCTCGTGAGCGCCGTCACAGCAACCAGGCCCAAGAAAGCGCTTCGCCATATCACCAGAGATCCCTACCACGAAAATGCAGAGAGGCTGCCTTAAGCCGCGCTTTTTGCTTTTTTCGCCATCAGCTTTGCGAAGCGTTCGAACAAGTAGTGGCTGTCTTGTGGGCCGGGGCTGGCTTCGGGGTGGTATTGCACCGAGAACACCGGCTTGCCTTCGAGTTCGAGGCCGCAATTGGAGCCGTCGAACAGCGAGACGTGGGTTTGCTTGACGCCCGGCGGCAGCGTGGACGCATCGACCGCAAAGCCGTGGTTCATCGACACGATCTCGACCTTGCCGGTCGATTGATCTTTCACCGGGTGATTTGCGCCGTGATGGCCTTGCGGCATCTTCTTGGTCTTGGCGCCAAGCGCGAGGCCAAGCATCTGATGACCAAGGCAAACGCCCATGACCGGCGTGCCGCTATCGACCATCTTCTTGATCTGCGGCGCGGCATAGATGCCGGTCGCCGCCGGATCGCCAGGGCCGTTTGAAAGCAAGATGCCGTGCGGCTTGTGCGCGAACACTTCCTCCGCGGTTGCGGTGGCGGGCAACACGATCACGCGTGCGCCGATGTCGCCGAGCGCGCGCAGGATGTTGCGCTTAACGCCGTAATCCATGACGACGACGGTGAATTTCGACTTCTTCAGCTCCTGCGCGCCGAGCGGCCACTGCCAGCGGCCTTCGTTGACGACGTAGCTCTGCGCGGTGGTGACGTCCTTGGCGAGGTCGAGGCCGTCAAGACCGTGCCAGGCTTTCGCGCGCGCGTGCAGCGCCTCCAGATCGAACGCGCCATTGGGGTCGTGGGCGATGACGGCGTTGGGCATGCCATGCTCGCGGATGCGACGCGTCAGCGCGCGCGTGTCGAGGCCTGCGAGGGCGATGACGTTGCGTTTCCGCAGCCAGCTGTCGAGATCGTCTTTGCTGCGCCAGTTCGACGGCGCCGTTGGCCGCGCACGGAAGACGGCGCCGCGCGCGGCGGCCGCGGCGGCCGGCGAAGAGGTTTCGGTGTCCTCGGCATTGGCGCCGGTATTGCCGATGTGGGGGAAGGTGAAGGCGACGATTTGGGCCGCATAGGAGGGATCGGTGAGGATCTCCTGATAGCCGGTCATTGCGGTGTTGAAGCAGACCTCGCCGTCAGCGGCGCCGACGGCGCCCAGGCCCTCGCCCAGGAAGACGGCGCCATCGGCGAGCACCAACGCGCCGGTGGGAATGGAGGAGTGAGTCGATGTTGCCAAAGCGGCAGTGAGATAGGGCGCGCCGGGCGGGGTGTCAAAAAGCCTCGCCAAGGCGCCAAACCGCACCCACGCCCCACCCCTGCCGTAAAGGTGAACTCCATGTCAGCCATCCGCGTTGCCGGGGGATGACGGACCTGTAAGGTTTCAGTGTGGGCTTTGGGACGACGAGATATTGGGCCGGGGCAGCCGCCTTCTGGCTAGCGGCCGTGGTCGCTTCATGTGGCGAGCAGGCCGCCCGCGACGCCGCGTCCGGCGCCGGGCAATCGACCCTGATTGCCCGCGCCGACCTATTCGGCGATCCGGTCCGGCATGGCGGCCAGCTTTCGCCACGCGGGGACCGGGTCGCGTTCCTTGCGCCGCGGGACGGGGTGCAAAATCTCTGGGTGCTCTCCGTCGATGCGATGGACGAGGCGCGAGCGGTAACGGATGACCGGGTTCGCGGCATCCGCTCGTTCTATTGGGCGCAGGATAACGCCACGCTGCTCTATCTCCAGGACGACGAGGGCGACGAGACTGGGCGGCTTTACGCCGTGGATATCGCCCGCGGTCTGCCGCGCGCGCTGACCCCGAACGGCGCGCGCGCCGAAGTGCTGGGCGTCAGCCCGAACGATCCTGGCGGCGTCATCGTCAGCCTCAATCAGCGCGATGCCGCCTGGCCTGACGTCTTCCGTGTCGATGTTCAAAGCGGCGAGCGCACGCTGCTTCAGCGCAATCTGCCGTCGCGCGGCTTCTCGCGTTTCATTGTCGATCGCGAGAACCGCGTGCGCCTCGGCGTACGCCCGCTCACGGACGGCGGCCATGAGATCGCGGCGCGCGATGCGCGCGGGCGCTGGACGACGCTGCTCACCATCGCGTTCGAAGACGCGCTGTCCTCGCGTGTGATCGGCTTCGAAACCGATGGCCGCTCGTTCCTGATGCTGGACTCCACCGGCCGTGAACAATCCGCACTTGTGCGCGTAGACGCTGAGAGCGGCGTGAAAACGCCGCTAGGGGAAAATGAGCGCGCCGATGTCGTCGATGTCTGGCTCGATCCGGCGACGAACGCGCCGGAAGCGTTCGCGACCGAATATCTGCGCCGCGAATGGCGCGCGCTCGATCCGGAAACGCAGGCCGACCTCGATTTCCTCGATCGTCAGCTCACCGGCGATTTCACCGTAGTTTCGCGCAGCGCCGATAATGCGCGCTGGATCGTGGTTGAGGAGGGGCCGGCGCTTGCTGCGCGCTCGCACTTGTATGACCGCGCTGACCGTTTGGGACGGCGGCTTTCCTCGCTGTTTCGCCATCGCCCCGCGCTCGACAACGCGCCGCTGCAGCCGATGACGCCGGTGGAGATCGAGGCGCGCGATGGACGGACGCTGGTCTCCTATCTCACATTGCCGATCGGCGCCGACGCTGATGGCGATGCGCGCCCAGAACAGCCCGCGCCATTGGTGATCGTGCCGCATGGCGGCCCGTGGGAACGCGACAGCTACGGGTTCAATCCGTTGCACCAATGGCTCGCGAACCGCGGCTATGCAGTGCTGAGTGTGAACTTTCGCGGCTCGGCGGGGCTTGGAAAATCGTTCCTCAATGCTGGCAACACCGAGTGGGGCGGACGCATACGCGACGATCTGGCGGACGCGCGGCGCTGGGCGGCGGCCAATGGCGTAGCGCAGCCCGATAGGGTGGCGATTATCGGCTCTGGCTTTGGCGGGTACGCCGCGCTTGGCGCACTGGCGTTTTCGCCGGAGGAATTTCGTTGCGGCGCAAGCTATAACGGCCCTGGCAATCTCTTCGCCTGGCTCGACACATCGTCCCCAAGTGCGCGCGCGGGCCTCTATCATCGCATTGGCGATGCGCGTGCGACGGAAGGCCGTGACACGCTCCGCCGCCACTCGCCTTTATTTCATGCAACGCAGATCAGGGCGCCGCTGCTTCTGGGCGTTGGCGCGCGCGAGGGGCGTGGCTTGCGCGGCGAGGCCGATCAGATCGCGCAGGCGGTGCGGGCGCGGCGCGGCAATCTCACGTATCTGCTCTTTCCGGATGAAGGGCGCGAACTGGTGCGTCCGGCAAACCGGCAGTCTTATCTCGCCGTGCTGGAGCACTTTCTGGGCGATTGTCTCGGCGGGCGTATCGAGCCTGTGGGCGCCTCGTTCGAAGGCGCGGTGATGCAAGTCTATGATGGGGCGATGAACGTGCCGGGACTGAGCGCGTTTGCTCGCCGGCCGGCGCCGCCGAGCGCCGAGGATTTGCCGGCGCCGAACCCGGCCGATGGCGCTGGCGGTCCAGAAGGAGCAGGCCCGGCTCCGGAAAGCGCCCAAGAGCCCGCGTTCTAGGCGTCCGGATAGATCGAGCGCACGCGGCTCTTGCGCTTTGAAAAGCTGTCCCACACCAGCGTTTCCACGTGCGCCTGGCCGGCTTCGAAATGCACGCCGTCGAACATCGAACCGTGGGTCACGCCCGACGCAGCGAACACGACGTTGCCTGGAACCATGTCGTCGAGCGTGAGCTTGGCGTGCACGTCGCGCCCCATGGCGCGGGCGCGCTGCTCTTCTTGATCGTTCTCGGGCTTCAAGCGCGCTTGCATCTGGCCGCCGGCGCAGCGGATCGCCGCCGCGGCGAGCACGCCTTCGGGCGCGCCGCCAGAGCCGAAATAGATGTCGACGCCCGAACGTGCAGCTTCGGTAGTCCAGAACACGCCGGCGACATCGCCGTCCGGGATGAGGCGAATGCCGGCGCCGAGGCTGCGCAAGTCTTCGATGATGGCTTCGTGCCGCGGGCGATCGAGCAGACAGGCGCGTATCGCGCTCACGGAAACGCCCTTGGCCTTGGCCAGCCGCTGCACGTTTTCGCGCGGCGACAGATCGAGATCGATCAGCCCTGCCGGGTAGCCCGCGCCAATGGCGAGCTTGTCCATGTACATATCCGGCGCGTGCAGTAGCCCGCCTTCAGGCGCCAGCGCCACCACCGTCATCGCGTTCGGCGCATCGGAAGCGCACAGCTTGGTGCCTTCGAGCGGATCCACGGCTATATCGGTCTTGATACCGCCCGCGCCCAATTGTTCGCCGATATAAAGCATCGGCGCTTCGTCGATCTCGCCTTCGCCGATCACGACCTTGCCGGAGAAGGGGGCCGTCTGGAACGCGCGCCGCATCGCATCGACCGCCGCCTGATCGGCGTCGTTCTTGCGGCCGAAGCCGGTGAGGCGCGCGCTGGCGATGGCGGCGACTTCAGTCGCGTGCTGCGCGATCATGGAAAGGATAAAACCGGTGTTTACGTCCGACACGTGCGCCCCTTTGATTTGACGGCTGTCTTAGTGCGAAAGCGCGCTCGTGGCCAAGGGCGCCTTACGGGATCGCGGGTCTTCAGACCCGCCTTTGCGTTGACTGGAAAAGCGGGCCTGAAGGCCCGCGGTCCCGGGCGCGCTGACAGCGCCGCTAGTCGCGCGTCAGCAACTCGCCGCAGATGGCTTCCAGGCCTGCTTGATCGATTTGGTCGAAAGCGTTGAACTGGGTGGAGTCGACGTCGACCACCGCAGCCAAGGCGCCGGACTTGTCGAACACGGGAATCACGATCTCGGACTTGGAGCGGCTGTCGCAGGCGATGTGGCCGGGGAAGGCGCTGACGTCGGGCACGATGATGGTCTGGCGTTGCGCCGCCGCCGCGCCGCAGACGCCTTTGCCGAAGGGTATGCGCAAGCAGCCGAGTGTGCCCTGATAAGGCCCGACGACCAGTTCGTCGCCCTTGGCTTCATCAACGAGATAGAAGCCCGTCCAGAAAAAGCGATCGGGAAAGGCCGCCGCCAGCAAGGACGAGGCGGTCGCGTAACGGGCAATGCGATTGGGCTCGCCGGCGATCACAGCCGCGATCTCCGCGCGCAGCGCGGCGTAGCGCTCGGCTTTGCCCTCAGGCAGCGGCGCACGCGCAGCTTCGGCCATTAGCGGCCGGACTTCCGATGCTTCAGCGCGCCGGACGCTTTTAGCGCATTCACTTTGTCATGGTGCGAGAGCGGCTCGCCGCGAGGCCGCGACAAGATCATGCCCACCAGCACAGAAGCGCCGATGACCACGGCGACCGTGATTGCGATGCCAATCCAAAATCCGGCGTGCATTGCGTCCTCCTTGGCCTCTTAGATAGGGGCGGCCGCCGCCGTGAGCAATCCGAACTCGTTTGAATGGCGGGGGATGCTACCGGTTTGCGCTTTCGTGCCGGTCGCGCCGATGCGCCCGACGAGAGCAAGGCGGGCTATAGCCATTTTTCGACGATGTAACGCTCAAATTAGATCAGCCGGGACCTCACATCTCGCGGAGAGACGCCGAACATGCGCCGGAACGCCCGGTGGAAGGTCGAAAGATCGTTGAACCCGGACTCGAATGCGATCTGGGTGATTGTACGCTGGTCGTGATCCGGCGCGGCCAGCACCTTCCACGCAGTGCGGAGCCGCGCCTCCAGCAGATGCGTCCCAAAACTGCGGTCGGCGCCTTCGAACATCTGGTGCACCAGGCGCACCGAGCATCCGAGTTCACGCGCCGCCGCGGCTGGCCCGAACGCAGTATCACGGTGGCGGCGTTCAATTAGAGCTTGCGCCCGGTGAAGGCGCAGGCGGCCCTTGGCTTCGCGCGCGCGCTCATGCGTTCGCCCGCCCGCTTCGAGCGCCGCTACCTGTGCCGCGTGTCGGAGCGTCGAAAGAAAGGCCGTTTCCGGCAGGTCTCGCGCAAGGTCTAGGAGCGGCGTGAGTACGGCGCGCAAGAGCCGCGTTGTGGCGTTCTCGCGCGGCAGCACTGCGCCTAATGGAATCCACGCTTGTGCGTGCGCTGACTCGATGAGCCCACTCGCAACGCAAAACGTGCTGATGCCCAATCGATCGCCGCCGATGAGCTCAAGCTTCCGGCTGGGATGATAAAGATAGAGATCACCTGACCTCAGCGAGAAACGCCGATCTTCTTCCACGAGATCGACGGAGCTGTCGCACGCCATTATGGCGAGATTGTCTGGCGTTGCGGCCGCGATCTCCTTGGCCCCTCGCAAAAGGCGGCTGGTCTCGCCTCGATAGCGCAGCACGGAAGTTTCCGCGACCTGCGCATAGTACATTTCCGCCACCGGCGCCGGGTTCTGAGATTGTGTGCGGAACGGACAAGGCTGTGAAAGCACCGCAGCTTCCAGCGCCGCTGCGCGCTGCGCCAATGGAATGTCGGCGCTGGTCCAATTCTTGATCGTCAGACTGCTCATCGCGCCCCCTGAGAAAGACCGTCGCCTGCCCATTCTTCCCGCGCAACTCGAATATTTTGGACTGCGCTCGATGCGGACAGGCTGCGCTCAATGCCGAGAGCGACACTCACGACTCACCTAAGTCGCCGTAGCCGGAGGGGGACTTATGAAAAATCGCCTATTGAATTTCGCCGCCTTGATTGGGGCGTTGTCTGTGTCCGGACCGGCTGCCGCCGATACGGGCTGGTATGCAGCGCTAGATGTTGGTCGACATTGGCCCGGCGAGATGACGATGAATCCCGTCGGTGACGATATCGACATCGGCCTCGAAGGCGACTGGTCTGCTTTCGTCCGCGCCGGCCGCGGTCTCGGAGACAACTGGCGCGTGGAGGCCGAACTCGCGCAACGGCCCGGAGACTATTCCACCACGTACCTGAAGTTCGACCATGGTGATTTCATCGAGGTGGAGGAGAGCGGAAATCTGGATGCGCTGAGCATCATGGGTAATGTCATCTATGACATCGCACCGGAGTCTAGCGTCAGTCCATTTGTCGGCCTTGGCGTCGGCGCTGTGATGTTTGAAGAGGATTACGAGGAAAACAACGCCTTCGCTTGGCAGGGGCTCGCAGGCGTGTCGTGGCGCCTAACTGCGCGGATCAGTGCTGATTTCACTTATCGTTATTTCGCTGCTGAATTAGATAGCACCCTCGGCAACGGCCAAGTCTACGAAGATCAAGCTTTCACCGTTGGCGCAAGATACCGGTTCTAACGATATCCTACGCGCGCTTCGCGAGCGTAGGATGGTGGGCGCGGCAGGACTCGAACCTGCAACCAGACCGTTATGAGCGGCCGGCTCTAACCATTGAGCTACGCGCCCGAACCCTCCCTTGAAGGCGGGAGCAGCCCCTAGCATCCTCGCGCCGGCGCCGGAAGGGCGGGATCGGCGTTATGATGAGTCATGGCTGATTTCTACGATGTGGCCGTCATCGGCGCCGGCGCGGCCGGGATCGCAGCGGGGCGGCGGCTTGCGCGCTCGCCCGCCTCATTCGTGTTGCTCGAAGCCGCCGAGAGGATCGGCGGGCGAACCCTAACATTGGAGCGGGGCGGTCATGCGCTCGACCTCGGCGCCGGATGGCTGCATTCGGCGGACCGCAACCTCATGGTGGCGATCGCGGAAGCGGCGGGCTTGGACGTCGATCGCACGGAGGCGCCGTGGCAAAAGCAAACCGCCGCGCACGGCATGTCGCACATCGAGCAGGCGGCGTTTGGCGAGGCGTTTCAGCGCTTCGAGCAGCGCATCGACAAAGAGGCTGAGCAGGATGGCGTACGCGCTGCCGATTGTTATCTCGAGCCGGACTGCCGTTGGAATGCGCTTCTGGACGCGGTGTTTTCTTATATCAGCGGCGCCCATCTGGCGGAGATCGATGCGCGCGATTACGCGCGCTATGAAGATACCGGGGTGAATTGGCGCGTGCGGGCAGGCTACGGCGCGCTAATTGCGGCGATAGGCTCTGCGCTGCCGACGCACCTTGGCAAGCAAGTGCGCGCCATCGATCAGAGCAGCGCGCGCGTGCGCGTTGCTACGTCGCGCGGCGACATCGAAGCCAGAACGGCGATCGTCACGCTGCCGCCTTGGGCGCTCGCTGCTCTCGACATATCGCCGCCTCTTGCAAACAAAGTTGAAGCCGCGTTGGGCCTGCCGCTTGGTGCGGCCGAGAAGGTGCATTTCGCCCTGGCCCAGCCGGAAGATTTTCCCGCCGACGGGCACTTGTTTGCGAAGACGGACAGCGCCGACACCGGCTCCTACCATTTGCGCCCGATGGGCCGTCCGCTGGTTGAGGTCTATTTCGGCGGCTCGCTCGCGCGCGGGCTGGCCGAGGCTGGCTCCGCTGCGATGGCGGACTTTGCGGTGCAGGAAATGACGGGCTTGCTGGGCTCGCATTTCCCGGCGCGGCTTACCCTGCTGGCGGCGTCGTCATGGTCGACGGCGCCGTATGCGCTGGGCGCCTATTCGTATGCGCGGCCAGGCGCCGCCGACGCCCGCGCTGAACTGGCGGCGCCGGAGGGGCGCCTCTTTTTCGCCGGTGAGGCCACGTCGCGCGCCCGCTATTCGACGGTCCACGGCGCCTACCAAACCGGCCACGAAGCGGCCGAGCAGGCGCTGGAGTGTCTTTCGCGCGGCGCCGCGGCTTAGAGCGGCGTTTCGCACTGGTGGGAACGTGATAGAAGGGCGGCTCAGGAGATTGTCATGCGCGCAGCCGTCCTCGTTATCGTCCTTGTCGCTCTCGCCGGGTGTCAGACGCCGTGCCCGGGGACGCCGGCGCAAGCCGTAACCTCGACGTTCAGCTGTGAAGATGGCTCAAGCCTGGAGGTGACGTTCGCTAACGACACCGCTCGGATTGTGCAGGAGGGCTACACCACGCTGGAATTGCCGGCGCGCAGCACGGCCTCGGGTTATCGCTATGCCGATAATGGCTTGGAACTCCGCAGCCGCGGCTCTGAGGTGCGGTGGACGCGGCCGGGCGCGGCCGAGACCTTGTGCCAGCGGACGCCCTGAGGCTATGCGCCGCCGCCACATCTGCTAAATCAGGCCTGAGCCAGAACGTATCGCCGCACGTGAAGGCCCAGGGCGGCAAGGATGGAGATCAAAGAATGAAGCTCAATTTTGTTTGCGCCGCCGCCCTCGCTGGCGCCATGGCGCTAGCGTCGTGTGAAACGACCGGCGGAGGCTACGGCGCCCCGCGCACGCAGCTCTCGCAATGCATGCGCAACGCGCTGGTCGGCGCCGGCATTGGCGCGATTGCGGGCGCGGCGATAGGCGATAGTGACAACCGCGTCGAGAACGCCGCGATTGGCGCAGCTGTCGTCGGCGGCGGCACGTACGGTGTGTGCCGTTATCTCAACGCCCGCGAACAGCAGCGGGTCGAGAACGCCTATCATCAATCGCTGAATAGCGGCCAGGCCGTGAACGAAAACTGGCGATCGGATCAGGGCGCGCCGCGTTCATTGCAGGTCAGCTCGCCGGGGCCCGCGCCGGGTCGCGGTCCGGAATGCCGGCGCGTCAGCGCCACTGTCAGCGATCCGCAATATGGCAATCAGCAATTGCCGCCGGAGACGTTCTGCAGAGCGCCGGGCGGCCAATGGGTTCCCGCGTAAGCTCTACGCCATCTTAAACATTGAGGCCGGCGATGATGCGCCGGCCTCTTTGTTTTTGAGCACCGCGCGTTTATTGGCGCTGCTTTAGCTGTTTCATCAGGTCTTGCTTGCGCTGCATCATCTCGATGCCGAGTCCCTTGAGGTCGAGATCGGCTTGCTTGGCTTTCGCGAACATGCCGTCACGCTGCTCTTCTTCTTTGACGTGATGCTTGATCATCTCCGACAGCACTTTAACGCGCGCGTCGTAATGATTGTCGCCGGGGGCGCTGGCTTCGATTTCCTCGATCAGCTTCTTGGCGCTGTCGTGCTCGATGTCGGCCTCATCCATCATGTCGTCTTCGACGCCGGCTTCGCGGCAAGCTGGGTAGAAGATTTCTTCCTCGATATGGGTGTGGACCGTGAGCGCCATGCAGATGTTGGCGGCGAGCTTTTGCTTTTTCGAGGCGCTGTTGGTGCTCTCGAACTCCTCGAACCATTCTTCCACTTGGCGGTGATCGTCCTTCAGGAGCTTGATCGCATCGGGCGCCGCGCGCGCCGCTGCGGCGGATTTGGACGCGCCTTTACGGGGGGAAGATTTAGTTTGACTGACGGCCATGGCGTACTCCTTGGGAATTCCCAATGAACGAGGAGTGTGGCCGACGGTTCCTGTTGCGAACGATGCGCAATTGAACTTGAATTAGGGGCGCTTCAGCCCCCATTCCGGCGGCGGCTTAAGCGGGCGGCAACGGCTCGACGGCGCGTGCGGGCGTCGCTATATCGCGCGGCTCAGCTTCAAAGGATTCAAGACTTATGGCGCAACAGCCGGCGCAATACATTTTCACGATGCAGGGCCTGACCAAGGCTTATCCGGGCGGCAAGAAGGTGTTCGAGAACATCTGGCTGTCGTTCTTTCCGGACGCAAAGATCGGCGTCGTCGGCGTCAACGGCTCGGGCAAGTCGACGCTGCTGAAAATCATGGCGGGGCTGGACAAGGACTTTACCGGCGAAGCCAAGGCCATGGCCAACACCAAGATGGGCTATTTGGAACAGGAGCCGCAGCTCGATGCGTCGCTGAACGTGCGCGAAAATGTCGAGAGCTGGTGCGCGGAAAAGAAGCTGGTCATTCGCTTCAACGAAGTCTCGATGGAGGTTGGTGAAAATTACACTGACGAGCTGATGGAGGAGATGACCTCGCTGCAGGAAAAGATCGACGCCTCCGACGCCTGGGACATCGATTCCAAAATAGACATGGCGATGGACGCGCTGCGCTGCCCACCGGATGAGGCGG
The DNA here is from genome assembly GCA_014378995.1 of Hyphomonadaceae bacterium. Taxonomy (GTDB): domain Bacteria; phylum Pseudomonadota; class Alphaproteobacteria; order Caulobacterales; family Aquidulcibacteraceae; genus Vitreimonas. The sequence goes on along the minus strand of JACMMP010000136.1, from coordinate 10,317 downwards.
GTGTCGAAAAGCTCTCGGGCGGTGAACGCCGCCGCGTCGCGCTCTGCCGGCTGCTGCTCGCAAAGCCCGACATGCTGTTGCTCGATGAGCCGACCAACCACCTCGATGCTGAAAGCGTAGCTTGGCTGCAGCATCACTTGGAAGCGTTTCCAGGGTGCGTCATCCTCGTGACGCACGATCGCTACTTCCTGGATCAGGTGACGAAGTGGACGCTCGAACTCGATCGCGGCCGCGGCCATCCGCACGAAGGCAATTATTCGGCGTGGCTGGAGATCAAGGCCAAGCGCTCGGAGCAAGAATCATCCGAGAGCGACAGCCGCAAGAAGGCGCTCAACCGCGAACTGGAATGGGTGCGGCAATCACCAAAAGCCCGGCAAGCAAAGTCAAAGGCGCGCCTCACGCGCTATGACGAAATGGCGGCCGAAGCCGAGCGCGAGAAGCAGACGTTCGCGCAAATCCAGATTCCGCCCGGGCCGCGGCTCGGCCAGAACGTCATTCAGTTCGAGAATTTGAAGAAGGGCTTTGGCGATAAGCTGCTGATCGACGGTTTGAGCTTCAAACTGCCGCCGGGCGGCATTGTCGGCATTATCGGGCCAAACGGCGCGGGCAAATCGACGCTGTTCAAGATGATCACCGGCGCGGAGAAGCCCGACGAGGGCCGTATCGACATCGGTGAAAGCGTAAAGCTCGGCTTCGTCGATCAATCGCGCGATGCGCTCGATGGCAGCAAGAATATCTGGGAAGAGATTTCCGGCGGGCTCGATGTCGTCGTCGTCGGCAACCGCGAAATTCCCTCGCGCGCTTATGTGTCGAGCTTCAACTTCAAGGGCGCCGATCAGCAGAAGAAAGTCGGCCAGCTCTCCGGCGGCGAACGCAACCGCGTACACTTGGCCAAGACGCTGCTCACCGGCGCCAACGTGCTGCTGCTTGACGAACCCACCAACGATCTCGACGTCGAAACGCTGCAATCTCTGGAAGCCGCGCTCGAAGATTTCGCCGGCTGCGCTGTGGTGATCAGCCACGATCGCTGGTTCCTGAACCGCTTGGCGACGCATATCCTGGCGTTCGAAGGCGACAGCCACGTCGAATGGTTCGAAGGCGATTTCGACAGCTACGAAGCGGACAAGATGCGGCGTCTGGGCGTGAGCGAAATTATTCCAAGCCGGATCAAGTTTCAGAAGTTTGGGCGTTAACGGCTAGGGCAGACGGCGGCGGCGAGGCGTTGCGGCTTGGCGCCGACGCAGCCGCTGACCTAGATCTCATTCCACTCCCCCTGTGCATAATCCGCAAATCAGTTCAGGCTCCGTCTCCGTCAGCATCGTTGCGGACCCGGTTCGTGCGGTGCCGTGCGGGAGGCGAAACGAAATGCGCAAATATGCAGCGCTGCACTCACATCTCAGCCGGCGCAATGGCCGGCCGGAAATGCTCACGTTCGAAGACATCGAGCAGATCATCGGCAAGCCGCTGCCGCAGAGCGCGCAAAAGCATCGCGCGTTCTGGGCCAACGATAATCAGGACCACCATTCCCACGCCCGCGCCTGGATGCGCGCCGGCTATCGCGTCGCCTACGTCGACCGGGATGAAAAAGTGGTCCGGTTCGAGCGCACGCGCTAGTCTCCGCCGCGCACACGAAGATCGGAGCGTGGCGTCGCCCTTCGACAGGCTCAGGGTGACGCCAATTTTGGCGTTGCTGGAGCGTCAGCCTGAGCTTGTCGAAGGCGGACGCGAGGCACGGTCGTGGGAGGAAAGCGCATGCGTAAAGTGCTGCTTATGCTGGCTGCGGCCGCCATCTTGTCCGGCTGCATGTCGACGCTGCAAGGCGCCTATGACGATCGCCGGCAGCAAGAGTGCGAAGAGGAAAATCGCCGCAGCGGCCGTCTAGATTGCTGAAACCAGCGCATCCACGCCGCCGGGCCCATGCATCCTTCCAGTGACGCTATCCAAAAGCCCGGCTTGCGGCTGATGGTGCGCGCGCGGATGATGGGCCAAACGGAGGATGCACGATGCGCTGGATGATTGCGGCTTTGGCCCTGGGGGCGCTCGGCGCCTGTGACAGCCCGACCACGACGGGGACGCTCGAAGGCGGTCCGGACGACGCTGCCGGCGGCTACACGATCGAAGTGCGCGCCACCGGCGCAGAGCAAACTTACATCGTTATTGCGCCGGACGGACTCACCGTAGCCGCGCGCGCCGCCGAGGGCGCCTCGGCGCTGATGGAGTCCAGCCGCGCACAGGCGCTCGCCGCCAACCCGCCGCCGGAAGGCGGGGAGGATTTGCCGGAAGTGATGTCGCTGCGGCTGCCCGGCTTCTCGATGAGCGTTTCAGGCATGGATGAAGGCGAGGGAGGCGGCGAGAACGGCCGCGTCAATCTCTCCATGGGCGCAGACGGCCAGAACATCGTGGTGCGCGCCGACGAGGGCGGCCCGGGCGAGGCCGATGACCGCGCCTACGTCCGCATTACCGGCGCCGACGCGGACTCCGTGCGCGAATTCATTGACGAGCAGGAAGACCTGTCGGCCGAGGTGAAGGCGCAGATGCGCACGGCGCTTGGTTTCTAAAGCTGCGCGGCTGCCGCTCGGCGCTTGCCGGGTGGCGCCTCGGGCGGTTACCTGACGAGAAAACCGACTCGTCAGGGGGACATGATGCGCCAGAAATTGCGCGCGGCTGCAGCCGCACTTGGAATACTCGCGCTCATCGCCACGCCAGCGTCGAGCGAAGAGGGCATGTGGACCTTCGACAATTTCCCCGCCGAGCGGATGCAGCGCGAGATGGGTTGGGCCCCGGATCAAGCCTGGCGCGACCGCGTCATGGCGGGCACGGCGCGGCTGCCCGGCTGCTCGGCCTCTAACGTCAGCGGCCAAGGGCTGGTGCTGACCAACCACCATTGCGTCATCTCCTGCGTCACCGCGCTGTCGACGACGCAAGCCAATTACATCGAGCACGGCTTCATGGCGCGCGCGCGCGCAGAGGAGCGCCGCTGCCCGAACATGAACATCGACGTTCTGCAGGGCATCACCGACGTTACGCAGAATATCGAAACCGCCACCGCAGGCGCCGCGTCCGAAACATTCGCCCGCATCCGCGACGCCGAGGTCGCGCGGCTCGAGCGCGAATGCTCCGCTGGCGCGACCCGCTGCGAAGTGGTGACGCTCTATCAGGGCGGCCGTTATTCCTTGCACCGCTATCAGCGCTACAACGATGTGCGCCTCGTGTTCGCGCCCGAGCATGGCATGGCCGCATTCGGCGGCGATCCCGACAATTTCAACTTCCCGCGCTACGACATCGATTTCTCGTTCCTGCGCCTCTACGAAAACGATGCGCCGGCCGCTACGCCAAACCATCTCACGATGCGTTTTTCGCCGGTGGAAGAGAACGAGATCGTCTTGATCGCCGGCAATCCCGGCCGCACTTCGCGTTTGCGTACGACCGCAGAACTCGCGTTTGAGCGCGATCACAATCTGCCCTGGCAGATCGCCTCGCTCTCGGAAATCCGCGGGCGCCTGATCGCGTATTCCTCACTGGGCCCAGACCAAGCGCGCATTGCTTCGAGCGCGCTGCAGGGCGTGGAAAATTCGTTTAAGGGCTTGTCCGGCCGCCGTCAGGCGCTGGCGGACGCTGCTGGTTTTGCCCGTGTCGCTGAACGTCAGGCCGATCTGCAGACGCGCGTCCGCCGCAACCGTGCTTCGCAGCGCGAAGTCGGCGATGCGTGGGGCGAGATCGAAGCCGCGCAAACCGCCTATCGCGGCATGTTTTATCCCTACCAATACCTCGAAGCTCGCGCAGGCGAGCGCTCGCTGCTGTTTAGCTGGGCGCGTGACATCGTGCGCGGATCAGCCGAACGCGGCAGGCCCGACGCCGAACGCTTGCCGCGTTACACGGAATCGCGGCTGGCCGCGGTGGAGCAGGGTTTGCGCGCGCAGCGCCCGGTGACGCCGGCGTTCGAGGAAATCCATCTCGCCTTTTGGCTCTCCAAGATGCGCGAATACCTGACCGTTGATGACCCGATCGCGCGCCGCATTCTCGGCGATGAAAGCCCCGAGGCGCTCGGCGCTCGGCTCTCGCGCTCGCGTCTGGCCGATCCGGCGTATCGCTTGGAATTGTGGCAAGACGGCGAAGCGGCGGTGGCGGCGTCGGACGATCCGATGATCCAGTTCGTCCGCGCTTGGGACGCCGACGCCCGCGCCGTGCGTGCGCGTTATGTTGCTGAGGTGGAAGGTCCGGCGGCGCGCGCGCACGAACGCATCGCCCGCGCCCGCTTCCGCGCGTTCGGCGAAGGCCAGTATCCTGACGCCACGTTCAGCCCGCGCATTTCCTACGGCCGCGTGATCGGTTGGACCGAGCCCAACGGCCGCGTCGTGGCGCCGTTCACGCGCACCGCCGGCCTTTACGAACGCGCCACCGGACAGCACCCGTTCGTGTTGAGCCAACGTTGGATCGACGCACGCCCGCGGCTCGATCCCAATGCGATCTTCAATCTCTCATCGAGCAATGATGTGATCGGCGGCAATTCCGGCAGCCCGCTTTTGGACCGCGAAGGCCGCGTTGTCGGCGCGGTGTTCGATGGCAACATCCACTCGCTGGGCGGCGAGTATTTCTATGACGGAAACCTGAACCGCTCCGTCACGGTCGCGTCCACGGCGATCCGCACCTCGCTGGCCGACGTTTACGACATGCCCGGCCTGCTCGCAGAGCTGGAAGGCCGTTAGAGCAAAGCCTCCCTGGGGAGAGGCTTTGCGAGGCTCGAAACGCCGGCGCCGTCACGCGAGAGAGGCGGCGCCGGCGCTTCCGCCCTTCGCTCGGTGGAGGCGAGGAAAGGCGACGGCTGGCGAGCGGGGGGTTCGAGGCGAGGCTCACCAGAAGCAGCGTTCGGGAAGCCATCAGGGCGCGAAGGCGCGGCGCGTGCAACGCAATTTAGACGAGACAGTACGCGCATGCGGCGAACGTAGCGGCGGCGTGTGCTCGTCGCGGCGGCGTGTTGGTTCGTCGCGGGCGGGTTAGCCCAATGCCGCGTTCAAAAATTCGGTCTGCTGCTTTAGCGAGGCGAAGGTCTGCGCATACGGGAAGGCAATAAAGCCATGGCAGGCGCCCGGATAGATCGCGAGTTCGCCCGCATTGCCGGCGGCGACCCAGCGCGCATGCATGAAGAGGCTATCGTCCAGCAGCGCATCGCGCGTGCCGATGGTGAAGAGCGCGGGACAGAGGCCCTTGAGATCGGCGTAGAGCGGCGACAGATGCGGCGCGCGCTTTTCCGCGTCGCTGAGCCCCGGCAAGAACGCATCGCCGAACTTCACGATGTCGAGGGTGCGCAGCACCAGCCGCTCGTCGCCGAACGCGCGGGCGCTCGGCGTCATGCCGAGATCGAACACGCCGAACACCAGGTTCGCCGCCTTGAACGGCATCCGCCCGTGCTTCTCCCGAAGCCGCAGCATCGTCAGCGCCGCAAGATGCGCGCCGGCGCTTTCGCCGCCGATAGCCAGCGCCTCGCCGCCAAAATCGCGGATATGGTCGCCGACCCAAAGCGCGGCCGCTTCGCAATCGTCCGGCCCCGCGGGGTAGGGATTTTCCGGCGCGAGCCGATATTCGACACTGACAGCAGTCAGTCCCGTTGAGTCCGCGATGATCTCAAGCAGCCTGTCCTGTTGATCCGCCGCGCCGAGCACGTGTCCGCCGCCATGCATGTGCAGATAAACGCCGCGCGATTGCGCCGGCGCCGCCACGCGCAGCTTCACCTTGCCGGCCGGCCCATCGATCTCCATCCAGCGCGCGCGCTCGGACTTCACCGGGGCCGGAAACACGCCATGGCCGTTGGCGCGCGCGTCGCGCACCTTCTGGGCGCCCACGTCCCACCAATTGGCCATATCCTTGGTGGCGGCGATAATGCCGTCATTGATCGCGCGCGTTTCGGGCGCAATGGCGTCGTCGCTAAACAGCGCAGGATCTAGAGTGTTCAAAGTGCGGCCCGCCCACGTTTGTTATGAAATTCGACGCCGATCACTCGGCGGCGACGTGTGTCGCTTTGAGCGCCCCGGCTAAACTCAAATCTTTATACAGCGCGTCAGGACTCACGTCCCAGCCGTTCGGCCAAGTGGGCGCGCCGTTTACCAAGAATGCGCGGGCGAGATACGTCGCATCATGCAACGGCGCCGCCATAGGGCCGGGTCTCTGCAACACGCGCGAATAGTCCCACTCCCCGGCCATCCCGTCGGAGAACTCCACGTAGAACTTGTAGCCGCCGAGGTGGCGGAGGGTGCGAACCAGGACATCAGTCATTTCAGGCCCTCAATATACTCCATCTGTTCGCCGCTTTCCATACGCTCCCAGTTCGCTGCAAGTTCATGCGACTTTTGCTTGATCCAGTCCGTGACTAAGCGGTGCGCTTGCTTGGGCAATTGCCCCGAGAGCAGCTCGCCGGTCGCGATGTCGTATCGTGCGCGGAACTCGTTGTAACGCGCATGGATGTGCGGCGGCGGATGGTCTTCGTAGAACATCTGGATCGAGATGCCGTAAAAATATGAAATCGTCGGCGTCAGGGCTTCAAACCGCCCATCCTCCTGACCGCTTTCCACTCGTCCGCTGTCACCGGCTGCACGGAGAGGCGCGAATTGTTCACCAGCACCATGCCGGCGAGTTTTTCTTCCGCTTTAGCTGCCGCCAGCGTTACTGGCGTTTTCAGCGGCTCTACGGCTTTCAGATCAACGCACACGAACGCGCCGGTCTTGTCGCTGGCGTCGGGGTAGGCTTCCTTTACTACCTCGCTGACGCCAACGACCGCCTTGCCTTCGTTGGAATGGTAGAAGAACACCTTGTCGCCTGTCTTCATCGCGTTGAGATGCGCCTTGGCTTGATGATTGCGCACGCCGGTCCAAGCGTCCGCGCCTTTCTTGACATGCTGCTCCCAGGACCACGTCCCGGGTTCGCTCTTCACCAGCCAGTACGCCATCAATTCGTCGCCGCGACTTGCGCTAGCGCTTCGATCTGAATCGAGACGCTGTCGCCAATCACATTGGCGCCGCCCCTCGATCCGAACGCCGAGCGATTGAGTGAGCCGATGGCCGAGAAGCCGGCTGTAGGGCGCTGATTGTTTGGGGCGGGGCCGATATTGTTGAGCGTGACGTTCAGCGTCACCGGATGTGTCTGTCCCATTAGTGTCAGATCGCCGGTCACTTCCGCCGTGCGCTCGCTGGTGAGGCGCACCGCTGTGGAGCGAAACTCCATGGTCGGAAACGCGGCGGCGTTGAGCCAGCGCTCCGCGCGCAGATGCTCGTCGCGTGTGTCGTGGCCGGAATCCACACTGGCGACTTGGATCGTCGCGCGCACTGAGGAATTGGCCGGGTTGGCCTCATCCAGCACCAGCTCTCCGGTCACGGTCTCGAAGCGCCCCAGCACGCGGTTGAAGCCGAAGCGGTCGATCGAAAACGCCACCTGCGTGTGGGCGGGATCGAGCGTGTAGGTCACCGGCTCGGCGCTTGCCGCGCCGGCTGTGAGCAGCGCGGCTGCGAAGATGAATGCCCGCATATGTGTTGTCCCCTCGACGCAGTCCAAGCGCGCGAATCTACTTGATCCGGCGCGCTTGGCTACCCCGTCCGCGGCCCAGATTCGCGTTCCGGGTTTGCCGACTGCGTCTGCGTCAACGGCGGCGACGAACCGCGCTTGATCTCACCGGAAAGCCTCGTAAACCTGAGCCTGCATGAATGCAGCGCTTGAAGCAGAAGGCCTGGTCAAGCGCTATGGCGCGCGGATCGCGGTCCGGGACCTGAGTTTTTCTGTCCCGCAGGGATCGATCTACGGTGTGCTCGGCCCCAACGGCGCCGGCAAATCGACGACGCTGCGCATGCTCGTGGGCGTGCTGCGCCCGACTGAGGGCCAGATTTCGATGATGGGTGGGCCGATCACGCGCGAAGGGCTGCGGCGCGTCGGCTATCTGCCGGAAGAGCGCGGGCTCTACCGCTCGATGAGCTCACGCGGCGCGATCGCTTACCTCGCCCGTCTCAAAGGGACGCCCTCCGGCAAGGCGTTCAAGCGCGCCGATCAATTGTTGACCGATCACGGGCTCGGCAAGGTCAAGCGCAAGAAGATCAAGACTCTCTCCAAAGGCATGGCGCAAAAGGTGCAAGTGCTGGCGGCGATCGCGCACGATCCGGACATCGTTATTTTTGACGAGCCGTTCTCCGGTCTCGATCCCGTCAACCAGCGCGTGCTGGAAGACACCATCCGCGCTCAAGCGGCCGCCGGGCGCACGATTATTTTCTCCACGCATGTGATGGAGCACGCCGAGCGGCTGTGCGATCGCATTCTGCTCATTGCCCACGGCAGCAAAGCGTTCGAAGGCACTGTGCAGGAAGCTCTGGCGCTCGCGCCAAGCATTGCGATGCTTGAGACCGAAGGGGAGTACGATCTCGCCGCGGCGCTGGCGCCCAAGGGCTTCAACCTTTCGTTCGATGGCGAAGAGCACGGCAATCGGCGCTGGCGCGCCAAGCTCGAGAACGGCCACGGCTCGCGCCAGCTGCTGCAGGCCTGCGTCGAAGCCGGCGCGCCGCTTTCCCTGTTCGAGCCCGCGCGCGCGAGCTTGCATGAAGCGTTCGTGGCCCTGGTCGGCGACAAAGCCACACCCGAGCCGGCGGAGTAGGGCGCGATGTCACCGATCTTCCTCGTCGCCCGCCGTGATTACTTCGCCTATGTCGGCGCCTGGGGCTTCTGGCTTTCGCTGATCACTGCGCCGCTCATCATTGCGGCGCTGGTGTTCGCGCCTGTCCTGCTCGCACGCGCCGAGCCGCCGCGCGTGCTGACCATCATCGCCGACCGCGCCGAGGACGCTGCGCGGATCGATGCGGCATTTGAGGAAATGTCGCGCAATGGCGCGCGCGCCGAGATCAACGCTTACCTGGCCGCAACTGCGCCCGCGCTTGCGCCGCCCGCGCTGGAAGCGTTTGACGCCGCTCCCGATCGCGGCGCCGGCATAGCAGCGGCGCGCGCCATTGTCGCCGATCGTGCGCCGCGTGCGCTGCCGGCCTTCCCGCAACCATCGCCGCGCTACGTCATCGCGCCAGCGCCGACGTCAGACGTCGAAGCGTTGCGTGCTTATCTGAACGGCGCGCGCACCCTGCCCGACGGGCGCCAATTGTTCGGCGCGCTCAACATCCGCCGCGAGGCCGGCGCGCCGGTCATCGAATATTGGAGCGTCAATCTTTCCCACGAGGAGCCGTCCAACATCGCCCATCGCGCCATGCGCTTGGCGATGCAGCGCGAAGCGTTGGCCGGGCAGGGGCTGGACCCCGCCGAGGCCGACAGGCTGAGCGCGTTCGATCCGCGCATCGTCCAGTTCGATCCGCGCACGGTCGCAGGCAGCGCCGAAGTCACCGCCCGCCAACGCGCGCCGGCTTTCGCGGCTCTGGCGCTCGCGTTCATTCTTTGGAGCATCGTGTTCTCGGTGGCGAACATGCTGCTCTCGGGCGTCATTGAAGAAAAGTCGAACAAGATTCTCGACACCCTGCTGACCAGCGTAACCCCGCTGGAGATGCTGATCGGCAAGCTGCTGGGCGTGGCGGCGGTGAGCGCGACTTTGTTTCTGTTTTGGGGCGCGCTGGGCGGCGTGCTACTCAGCGCCGCCGCCACTCAATTGGACGATTCCATCTTCGGCCAGGTGGCCGCGGCGTTTCTTGAGCCGCGTCTGCTGGCGGCGTTCGCAGTCGGCTTTATCGCCGGCTATCTCATGTACGGCGCAATTTTTCTGGCGCTGGGCTCGCTGTGCGAGTCGATCCAGGAAGCGCAGACTTTGCTCGGGCCCGTTGCGCTCATTCTGGCGATTCCAATGATGCTGGTGATGCCGGCGCTGGATAATCCCAACGCGCCGATCATCCAGGCTGCGTCCTGGGTGCCGCTCTTCACGCCGTTCCTTTTACTGATGCGCGCGCCCGCCGGCCTCGATTGGATCGAGATCGCCGGCATGGGCGCGGTGATGCTGGTGGCGGTGATCGTCGTGCTGTGGCTTGCGGCGCGCGTCTTCAAAGCCGGCGTTGTAGATCAAGTCAGCATGGCTAACTGGCGCGGCCGCAAAAAAGGGTAGCGTCAGCGCGGCGCTTCGACCGCGCAGGCTTCGCGTTCCAGCGCCGAGTCCACGGCCGATGCGCTGGGAAAATCGAACATCCAGGCGATCGCGCCGGGCGAGAGGTCAATCCACGCTTCCGCGCCATGCTCCCATGCGCCGGTGCAGGAGCGCACCGAGGCGCCGCGACCGCGCGCTGCGCCGCCGACAACCGAGATCGCGCGCGCGGGATAACCGCGATATTCGAGCCGCCCGGCGCTCAGCGCCCAGCGCAT
>JACMMP010000135.1 GCA_014378995.1 Hyphomonadaceae bacterium | reverse complement strand
GAAGCCTGCCGCGAAAGCGGCGCCTGCCCCGGTCAAGGCTGCAGCGAAACCAGCGCCTGCCGCAAAGCCAGCGCCAGCCGCAAAGCCGGCGCCGGCTCCGAAAAAGGCCGAGCCCAAGCCCGCTCCCAAGGCGGACGCAAAAGCTCTGCCGCAAGCCAAGGCCGCGCCGAAGGCCAAGGCGGAGGCCAAACCTGCCAAGCCCGACCCGAAAGCTAAGCTGGAGCCGAAAGCCGCGAAGGCCGCCCCGAAAGCCGAGCCGCAAGTCAAAGCTAAAGCGAAGGTCGAAAAGTCCGAGGACAAGAAGCCTGTCGTAAAGGGCAAGCCTGCCCCTTCGGAAGCCAAGAAAGCGGCTGAACCAGCGCCCGCGCAACAAAAGCCGGCGAAGGTCGCCAAGCCGAAAGCTGAAAAGCCGCCCAAGCCCCCGAAGCTCGCGCCCGTGGCCGCAGCGTTGGCCAAGCCCATCCCGGCGAAGCCAATGGCCGTCGCCGCCGGCCGCGCGCAGCCGATCGTGCGCACGCCGATCGCAACGCCCATGCGCGCCGCGCCAAAGCCGCTAGCCGCGCCGAAGCCCGTGGCGAGCGAGCCTGAATTGGTCGGCGATTCCCAAGCCGTGCCTGCCTTCAAGGGCAAGACTGGCAGCGCCAAGGGTATGGTCATGGTCGGCGCCATCGCCGGCGCCTTTGGCGTGAAGGGCGAAGTGCGCCTGCGCGCGTTCACCGACAAGAAGGACGGCGTGATCGCCTACGGCCCGCTCTACGGCGAAGACGGCAAAGTGCTCTTGAAGCCTAAGAGCTGGCGCGAGCTGAAGGATGGCGTCGCTGTTATCGCGCCAGAAGTGAAGTCACGCGAGCAAGCTGAAGAGATGAAGGGCGTGAAGCTTTTCGTGCCCCGCGCCAACCTGCCGGCCACGGCGGAAGACGAGTTCTACGTCGTCGACCTCCTCGGCTCACGCGCCGAGGCGCTTGACGGCGCCGTGCTGGGCGACATCGTCGCGGTCTGGAATTTCGGCGCTGGCGATATCCTCGAGTACAAGCCTCCGAACGGCGGTCCGAACGTGCGCATCACCTTCACGCGGGAGACCGTGCCGCATGTCGATCTCGGTGCGAAGCGCGTCGTAATTGACCCGCCTGCGCCGGAGCCAGTTGGGAAGTAGGGCTTGAACGAACAGACTAGTCAGACTAGTCTATTCGCATGGCCACCTGGCAGCTCCAAACGGCGAAAGCCAAGCTCAGCGAACTCCTCCGCGCCGTTCGAGAGGAAGGCCCGCAGGTCATCTCCGTCCGCGGCAAAGAGGAATTTGTCATCAGCGCTCGCGACGATGGCGCGTCACCCACGCCACGCACATGGGATGAGCTTAGCAGGCTGGCGCAGGGCGCTGGCGATCACTTGATTTTGCCCCCCCGCGAACCGGAGCCGCTCCGCCATTTCGCGCTGGAAGAAGTGTATGCCGACTGGGCCAGTCAGGCCGACGAACAAGGCTAGATGTTCATTCTCGATACTATGGTGGTGTCGGAGGACATCAAGTCGCAGCCAAACGCGAAGGTCCGCGCTTGGCTGCGCGCAACCCCTCCAGAGCTGCAGTACGTCAGCGTCTTGAGTCTAGGTGAGCTTCGCTTCGGCATCGGACGACTTGCATCGGGACCGGCCAAACAACGCCTCGAAAAATGGTATGCCGGGCTGCTCCCTTTCTTTCACGGCCGCTGTCTTCACATCGACCTCGCGGTCGCTCAGCGCTGGGGTCGCCTTCGATCAGAAGTCGGACGGTCGCTCTCGGCCACAGATTCCCTGATTGGCGCTACCGCTCTCGTGAACGACTTCACTGTTGTCACACGCAACGAACGCCATTTCGCAGATTTTGGAGCACGCGTAATCAATCCGTGGTTCGCATGAGTTTCTTCGGACACACGATCCTGATCCTCGCGTCATTGGCTAGCTTGTCGTCCGCGTGCGCCCAGCGCACCCCGAACTATTGCGAAGTCGTTCGCGCCGCAGCGATCGATGTCGCCACATGGCCTGAGGGATGGTCGCCGGACGCGGGCGTTGGCAGAGACCCGGGCTTGGACAGCGCGGACTGGACAGCTATTCAAGACGAATGTGGCGACGTGGCTGTCGAGTTTCAGTTAGGACGGACCATCATTACGCAAGTGTCGCTTGTGAGCGCCGACCTCGCGGGAGTGACGATATCTCATGAACAATATGAGTGGGGCCAACCCGGCAGGGTTTGGCAGTGTGTGTACCGACAGACCGGCGACGGCTGGCGCAAAGAGCGTTGCGGCGCGACTCTCTTTTTCTGAGTCATGAGCTTCGCAGCCTCCGTCATCACGCTCTTTCCCGAAGCGTTCCCCGGCACGCTCGGCGTTTCGCTGATCGGAAAAGCGCTGCGCGAGGGCGTTTGGTCGCTCGAAACGGTGCAGCTGCGCGATTTTGGGCTCGGCCAGCACAAAAGCGTTGATGACACGCCAGCCGGCGGCGGCGCCGGCATGGTGATCCGCGCGGATGTGGCCGCGGCGGCGATCGACTCGGTCCCACGTAACCAGCGCCCGCTCATCTACCTCTCGCCGCGCGGCAAACAGCTCAACCAAGACATGGCGCGCGAATGGGCCGCGGGGCCTGGCGTTATTCTGCTCTGCGGCCGCTTCGAGGGCCTGGACGAGCGTGTCATCGAAGCGCGCGGCCTGCAGGAAGTCGCTGTCGGCGAGGCGGTGCTCGCGGGCGGGGAAGCACCGGCCATGGTGTTGCTGGAAGCGTGCGTGCGGCTCCTGCCCGGCGTGCTGGGCAACAACACCTCCACCGTCGAAGAGAGCTTCAGCGACGGCCTTCTGGAGCATCCCCAGTACACGCGCCCCCGCGATTGGGAGGGCCGCGTTATCCCCGACGTGCTGCTCGGCGGCGATCATGCCAAGATCGACGCTTGGCGCCGCGCTCAGCGCGAACGCATCACCGCCCAAAGACGGCCCGATTTAAAGGGCAACCGCTCCAGTGAATAAATCAAGGTCACCCATGCGCATCCTCATCTTCGCTCTCGCCTGCTTCCTCGCCGCCCCCGCGGCTGCGCAGGACAATGCGCAAGTGGCGGGCGCCTCGGAATCGCTCTCGGCGATTTGGCGGCCAGTATCGGGCGCGCTCACGAATGCTTCCATTCAAACCGCTTGCGCCGGCGCGGTTGAGGAGATGGTGGCGATCGAAGCCGCGCTGCCGCCGGTGCTCAATCCGGAATCGTTGGCGCGCGTGCGCGCGCTGCGCGGCTTTTTAATCTTGCCCACCGGCGACGATCCCGCCTGGGCGTACTTCTTTCCGTCGCCGGATTTGGTCTGGTTCCGAAGCGGCATGGGCGCCATTACCGTGCTCGACGAAGCGCAAGGTTTGATCGGCGTGCGCGACGCTTCTGGCCAGAACATCGCCTTCCAGCTTGGCCGCGCGGGCGAGCGCCCGGTACTGCGCATCCGTCAACCGGAAGGTCCGCTGCTTTCCTTCGTTGGCTGCGCGCCCAGCTCTAGGGGCTGAGCACGCGCGCCTCGAACAGCGCGTCGAGTTCGGCCTCTTCCTCGTATGGCCCAAACAGCTGTCGCCGCGGCACACCTCTATCCGCGGCGAGGGCCGCTACACGTCCTTGGCCCAAAAACATTGTGTCCGGCTCTGCCTAGGCGATCGGATCAGCGTACGCCGCATCGGCGCTGACAATGCGCCAGCCATCCGCCTGGAGCGCCGCCGCCAATTGAGGAATGAACATCGCCGCCAAGTCGTTTTCATGGAGCAGCAGCACGTGGCGCGGCGAACGCCCCAAATGCGCTGCCGCGACACCATCGTAAAAATTCGCCGACGCCACGATGGCTTCGACATAGAGAGCGCCGAGCGCCTCCATGTTCAGCGCATCGCCGCGCGCCGCCGCTTCGTTGGCGATGTGATCGATGTACCAATCATAAGTGTCGATGGTGACGTAACCCTGCGCGTAGCCCATCGCCGCCAGCCCGGCCCTGACCGCGTCGCGTTTTGCCGGCGTGTCGCCTTCGTCCAGGAATGGAAACCTGAACCAGGGCCGGAAGCCCGGCAGCGACCGCAGCACACGGTCAGCTGCGGCGATATCGGCCAGATACGCTTCCGGCGCCATGTCACGGAGATGGGGGTGGGTGGCGGAATGGTTGGCGATCAGATGCCCGGCGGCGGCATAGGCGCGCAGCCGCGCGAGCCCTTCGTCGTCCGCCCGGTTGGAATTGGCGAAGAAGACAGCCTGCGTCACACCCGCCCGCTCCAGCCCCACCAGCAGCCGGCTCGCCCGATCCGGCCCTGGCATCAGCGCCGTGCCCCGCCGCGGCGCGTCGTCAAAGCTCAGCGCCAGCTCCCGCGCCTCCGCTGCGGTCGCCAGAAAAGCGGCTGCGAGAGCCATAGTGATAATCCGCATTGCGCCTCCTTAACGGCCCGGCCTAATTCGGCCCGCGCGCTCCAGCACCCCCTCGACAGCACCGCCCGCTTCCCTTATACGCCCCGCTTTCCCGTGGTTTCCAATGGAAGCGCCGGCCCTTTGCCCGTGCGCTCCGGTAATGCCGATGAATTTGATCCAGACGCTCGAACAAGAAGAAGTCGCCCGCATCACCAAGGGCAAGACCGTCCCGTCTTTCGATCCGGGCGACACGCTGCGCGTGAACGTGAAGATCAAAGAAGGCGAACGTGAGCGCGTCCAGGCCTATGAAGGCGTCTGCATCGCCCGCTCTGGCGGCGGCCTCAATGCGAACTTCACGGTCCGCAAGATCAGCTTCGGCGAGGGTGTGGAGCGCGTGTTCCCGCTTTACTCGCCGACCGTCGATTCCATCGAAGTCGTTCGCCGCGGCAAGGTCCGCCGCGCAAAGCTCTACTATCTGCGCGATCGCCGCGGCAAATCGGCCCGCATCGCCGAACGCGCCGGCGGCGCCCGCGAAGAAGCGTTCGTCGGCGAAGCCAAGGACGCGGCGGAATAAACTGCCTCCGCTGGGAAAAGTTCAAAGCCCCGCGGGTTCGCTCGCGGGGCTTTTCATTTGCCGCGCTTGACCTCTGCGCCGCACACGCTCACCTCACCCCTCACACATGAACGCGCCGACTAGGTCCCCGCGCGCGGATGTCGAGATCCTGACGCTCGGCTGCCGCTTGAACGCCTATGAGAGCGAGGCCATGCGCGCGCTCGCAGACGAGGCGGCGCTTTCAAACACCGTCATCATCAATACGTGCGCCGTCACCGGCGAAGCGGTGCGCCAAGCGCGCCAGACGATCCGCCGCGCGCGGCGCGAACGGCCGGACGCGGAGATCATCGTCACCGGTTGCGCCGCGCAGATCGATCCGCAAAGCTTCGCCGCTATGGGGGAAGTCAGCCGCGTCATCGGCAACGCGGAAAAGATGCGCGCGGCAACGTTCGCGCCGGCGCCTCATGAGCGTGTGCAGGTCGCCGACATCATGGCCGTGCGCGAAACCGCGTCGCACCTCATTGACGGTTTCAGCGAACGCACGCGCGCCTACGTGCAAGTGCAAAACGGGTGCGACCATCGCTGCACGTTTTGCATCATCCCCTACGGCCGCGGAAATTCGCGCTCGTCGACCGCCGGCGACGTCGTCGAGCAAATTCGCCGTCTCGCCGCCAACGGCGTGCCGGAAGTTGTGCTGACCGGTGTCGATCTCACCTCTTGGGGCGGCGATCTCCCTGGGCAGCCGCAACTCGGGTCACTCGTCGCGCGCATCCTGAAGCTCGCGCCGGAGTTGTCGATGCTGCGTCTCTCCTCGCTCGATGCGATTGAGATGGACGATCAATTGTTCGAACTCGTCACGCAGAACGAGCGCGTCGCGCCCTACCTGCATCTCTCGCTGCAGCACGGCGATGACATGATCCTAAAGCGCATGAAGCGCCGCCACTCCCGTGCGCAAGCGGTCGAACTGTGCCAACGGCTAAAGGCCGCGCGCCCCGAGATCGCGCTTGGCGCCGATCTCATCGCCGGCTTCCCGACCGAAACCGAATCGCACTTCGTCAACACGCTCGCGCTGATCGACGAATGCGAACTCGCCTTCGTCCACGCCTTCCCGTTCAGCCCGCGCGACGGCACGCCCGCAGCGCGCATGCCGCAAGTGGATCGCCGCATCGTGAAAGCGCGCGCCGCACACCTGCGCGAAGCCGGCGCTCGCGCACTGACGCGGCATCTTGATGCTTGGGTTGGACGGGAGGCGATTGCGTTGTTGGAGCGCGAGGACTTCGCGCGCCTGCCTGACTTCACCAGCGTGCGCCTCTCCCCCTCCCCGCGAAGGGAGTCGGCCGGGGGACGGGGTGAAGCGCCGCCGTTACCCGATTACATCACTGCGCCGCAGACTTCGGACGACGGCGCTACCCCCTACCCCCTACCCCCTCCCCTCACGGGGAGGGGAAGAAGGTTGCGCTTCACCGCCCACGACGGCGCGCACCTGATCGGTGTCCCGGCATGATCTGGGGATTGTTCGACAAGAAAAAGAAACCGGAAGACGCCGCGCCCGAACAGGCGAAAGGCTTGTTCGAAGGACTGCGCAAATCGTCCGCGAAGCTCGCTGAAAGTTTCACCGCCGTCTTCACCAAGGAAAAACTCGACGCCGCCGACATCGCCGCGCTGGAAGAAGTGCTGATCGCCTCGGACATGGGCGCCGCCGCCGCCGCGCGCATCGCCAACGCCTTGGCCGATCAACGCTTCAGCAAAGAGAACGGCGGCGCCGAAGCGCGCGAAGCTTTGGCGGCTGAGGTCGCGCGCATCCTAAAGCCGCGCGAAGCAGCGCTCGATCTGACCGATGGCGCCAAACCCCGCATCGTGCTCGTCATCGGCGTCAACGGCTCGGGTAAGACCACCACGATCGGCAAACTTGCCGACAATCTCACCAATGCCGGCGCCAAAGTGATTATCGGCGCCGCCGACACGTTCCGCGCCGCCGCGATCGAACAGCTCAAAGTCTGGGCCGACCGCGCCGATGCTTCATTCGTGTCGTCCACCCAAGGCGCAGACGCCGCTGGCGTTGCGTTCGAGACCGTGAGGCGCGCCAAAGAGGACAATGCCGACGTCGCTCTGATCGACACCGCGGGGCGGCTGCAAAACAAAACAGAGCTGATGGCGGAGCTTGCAAAAATCATTCGCGTGGTGCGCAAGATCGATGAGGATGCGCCGCACGAAACGCTGCTCGTACTCGACGCCACCGTCGGCCAGAACGCGCTCAGCCAAGTCGAAAGCTTCCGCGCGGTGACGGAAATCACCGGCCTCGTCATGACCAAGCTCGATGGCACCGCCAAGGGCGGCGTACTGGTGGCGCTGGCCCAGCGCCACGCCATCCCGATCCACTTCATCGGCGTTGGCGAAAAGGCGGAGGATTTGCAGGCATTCGACGCCGCAAGATTTTCGCGCGCTTTGGTGGGGCTAACTTAGGCCGGTCCTACCTAAGTTCATAGGCATCGCAGAGGTTCGTGCAGACACGACCGCCGCCGCAATCAGTTCTGATCAGCGTCCCTGAGAGTGAAACTCTCTCGCCATGACTGAACTGCGCGAAAGACACCGGCACGACGCACTTGTCATTCTCAGCTCGCAAATCTTCCAAGCGGAAATAGAGGCCAGCAGCTTCATGAGTGTGTGAGATGAATCCCGTCACAGTCACGCGGCTACCGACACTCGCGTTCACCGCGGAGAAGTCGGTAATGACGTCGTCGGACGCGAGATGAGATGCACACCCGACCGTTGCGAACCCCATAACGATGAGGATTTGACGAACTCGCATTAGCGTCCTCGCCGGCGAGGACGCCGGCGGTCCAAGTGCTATCAGCGCACCCGCACCGGCAGCTGCACGTTGCACACGTTCACGTGGCCAACCGGATCCAGGAACCAGCTTTCGCGCCGGAAGCGGCGGCTTTCGATCACGTCGCGGAACGTCGCGCTATCGGTGCGCAGCGCTTCGAAGTTCACGCGCTCACTCGCCGGCAATTCAGAACCCAGCCGCACCGACGCGATCGTCGTGCGCTCCTCCGGCGTTTCGTAAAACCCCAGCGGCCCCGTTCCGCGCGGCATTACCGAAAGCAGCTCCATGCCCTGCAGCACGCGGCCGATCGTTGCGATGTTGCGATCCAGGTGCCGCGGCGCGTGGCCGATCACCACGTAGAGCTCTGCTCCGCTGCCGCTATCGGCGGTGTCGCCGCGCCCCGCGCCAACCATGCCAGGGCAATGCGTCATCCACGTTTCACGCCCATTGCTCGCCACCGGAAAGCCGTGCGCGAAGCCGACTTCGCGGGCGTATGTATCCGGATCGACCAAGCGCGTGATGTTCACACCGGCGCGCGGGCGGTCGAACTCGGGCGCGAGCGTGGCTTGCCCTTCGCCCATCGGCCGCGGATCGGCTTCGTCGCGGCCCCATTGCACCACGTAATTTTCCTGGCTGCGCACGATCGCCGCCCCGTCCCAATAATGCGCCCGCGCCAGCGCCTGAATGTTGGCGGTGTGGAGCGGGGTGTAATCCGCCGCCAATTCTATGATCACGCGCCCCGCCGGCAGCTGCATGTAGATGAGGTTGTTCTGATCCACATTCCGCCAGTCCGCCGCCGGCGATTGTTCCAGAATCTCCCCGAGCGAGCGGACCGGCGCGTCCGCCACAGGATGAGGGGCCTCCGCGCTCGCGCACGCCGCCAACATCAAAGCCGCCACCAAACCCTGCCAGCGCATAATTCCCTCCATTTCGCCGCCGATCTGGGCCGAGAACGCGCTTCAGCGCAAGCCGCTAGTCCGCGTAGCCCGGTTCAGCGTATCAGGAGCCATGACCGAAGAACTGGCCGCCCTCGACACCGCTAAGCCCCGCCGCGCTGGGGGCTTGAACCAGATGCTGATCGATCTCGGCCCGCTTCTGGTGTTCATCGTCGCGTTCAACGTCTTCAATCGCATCCCGTCATTGAAGGCGGATGCGGTCTACATCGCCACCGCGATCTTCATCGTCGCGACTTTAGCGACGATCGCCTATTCCTGGCTCCGCCACCGCCATGTGCCGCCGGTTCTCATCGTCACCGGTGTTATTGTGGTCGCCTTCGGCGGGCTGACGTTGGCGCTACACGATCCGATTTTCATCCAGATCAAACCGACCTTCGTCAACCTCTTCTACGTCGCGGCAATCCTGTTTTCGCTGGCGATCAAGAAGAACGTTTGGAAGCTGCTCTTCCGGCACACGTTCAATTTGCCCGATCGCATCTGGACCATTCTCGCGCTGCGTTGGGCCGGGTGTTTCGCCGTGCAAGCGGCGATCAACGAGTACATTCGCCAGACGCAAACGTTTGAAGTCTGGGCCAACACGCGCCCGTTAGTGGTGTATCCGCTCGTGATCGCCTTTGCGCTGCTGAACACGCCCATCGTGCTAAAGCACCATCGCGAGGACGAGTCCGCGCCCAAGCCTGTGGCGCCGGCTGCCTAGAATTTACCGGTTTCGGACTGAATTTCGCCTATGTGGCGAACCAAATTCGAACATGTGATTGAACGTTCATCTTGTGTCGCTACTCTCCGTCCGCTTCTGAGGGCGGTTGGTCATGGCGCGGTCTATGTCGGATGAGTCCGAGGCCTTTCGGCTCGCGAGCTCGCCTAGCCATCTATTGCATCGCGCCGAACAGCTGGCGGCTGACCGCTTCTCCCAACTCGTTGAAGACAAGATCACCCTGCGCCAATTTGCGGTGCTCGCCGCGATCGGAGAAGCGCCTGGCCTTAGCCAGAGCGATCTAGTACGCGCCACCGGCGTCGATCGCTCGACAGTCGGCGACATGATGAGCCGGATGGAGCGCAACCGCTGGATCACACGCAGCGCATCAGAAGCGGACGCGCGCGCACACGCCGTCAACCTCGCGCCCGAGGGCGAGCGCCTGCTTGCCGCCGCCATGCATCATGCGCGCGCGGCTGACGCTGCAATCCTCGACGCACTGCCGCGCACCAAAGGGCGCACGTTTCTGAACGTGCTCACGAAGCTTGCGAAGCTCTCCGATGAACTGGCGGAAAAGGCCGATCGCGAGGCGCGCAAAAAGGCCAAGAAGGAAGCCCGAGCAAAAGCGCCCGATCGCAAACGCGAAAAATCCAAAGGTTCGCGCAAGCCGCGGCCGCGCTAAGCTAGCCGGCGCGCAAAGCAGGCAGGATGACGGTGTTCACCACCTCCGGCGTCAACGGCCCGCGATAGGCGGCGCGGATCACGCCGTCCGCTCCAACAACGAACGTCTCCGGCGCGCCAGTCACACCGAACTCTAGCCCTAAGCGTCCTTCCGGATCCATGCCGACGACGCTGAAAGGGTTTCCGAGTTCGGCGAGAAAAGCCGTCGTATCCGCCGGCTCGTCTTTGTAAGCAACGCCGAGTATCGTAACGCCGCTCGCTTGCAGCGCCATCAGCTGGGGATGCTCAGCGCGGCAAGGCGTGCACCAGGACGCGAACACGTTCACCAGATAAGCTCGCCCGGCCAACGCGTCGGGCGCAACCGGATCGCCGCCGCCGAGCCGCTCCATCGCAAATTCAGGCGCTTGGCGGCCGACCATCCCGGTTTGGAATGTCTCCCGTTCACCTCCGCGCGTCAGCAGAAACGCCGCGGCCAGCACCACGACAAGAAGCGCGATCAGCGGCGCGAAAGCGGCGAGACGCTGCATCAAAGCTGAAGCGCCTTGGCGCGCTTGGCCCAATGGCGCAGCCGCAGCGCCACGACCGCCGCAAGCACGCCCAGCCCGCCGAACGTCACGCCGTACGCGCCGAAGACGAAAGTCCAGCCGCCCTCGATCATGCCTCGCCTCCCCGCGCACGCGCGCTTTCAACGCGTCGCCGGAAAATCGCCGCGCGCATGTTCATCATCACCAGTGCGCCAAACAAAAAGAGATACCCAGCCGCCATCGTCAGCAGCGGCCCCAACATGCTGGGATGTATGGCCGAGCCGCCCGAGCGCACGATGCTCGCTGGCTGATGCAAGGTGCTCCACCATTCGACAGAGAAATGCACGATGGGCAGATTGATCGCGCCAACTAAGCAGAGGATCGCCGCCAGTCTCGCCGCCTTCTCCTCGTCCTCGATGGCCGACCAGAGCGCGATGTAGCCAAGGTAGGTCACGAACAGCACAAGCATCGACGTCATGCGCCCGTCCCACTCCCACCACGTGCCCCACGTCGGCGCGCCCCAGAGCGAGCCGGTGATCAAGCATAAGCCCGCAAGCGTCGCCCCGATCGGCGCCGCGGCGCGCGCGGCGACATCGGCCAAGGCGTGGCGCCACACGAGCCCGACGAAGCTCGCCGCAGCCATGAACGCGAAGACGCCCATCGACCACCACGCCGCCGGCACGTGAACGTACATGATCCGCACCGTCTCGCCCTGCTGGTAGTCAGCGGGCGAGAACACCAGCGACCACGGCAATCCAACACCGAGCGCAATCACCGCCGCCGCAAAAAACAGCGGCGCGGCCCAGGCCGAGAAGGCCATGAAGCGCTGCGGGTTGGAGAGATAGGTCAGCATGTTAGGTGTCAGGTATCAGGTGTCGGCGACGAACAGGAGTGGACATTCTGACACCCGACACCACTCATTCAGCCTGAAGCCTGAGCGCCCCCGCCGCTGCGATCGGCCCGAGCGCGGTCGCCCCCAGCGCGCAACCGGCCAGGATCGACAGCGCCGCCGCGACAGCATCGCCCACCGCCACCGCCGAGCCAAATATGATGGGCGGCGCAAAGAACGGCAGCACGATCAGCGCGATCAAAACCCCGCCGCGCTTCACGCCCGCGGTCAGAGCAGCGCCAACAAGCCCGACGCCGATGAACGCAGCCATGCCCAATGCGAGGCTGAGCACAATCGCCGGAACCAGCTCTATCGGCGCTTGCAGCGCAATCGCCGCCGGCGCGCCCGCGAGCGCTATTGGCAGCCCAACGACGCACCACATGGCCAGTCCCTTCGCGAGCACCAGCATTTCCAGCGGCGCCGGCGAGAGCAGCATCTGCTCTAGCGAGCCGTCTTCAAGATCCGCCTGAAACAGCCGCTCCAGAGTCGCCAGCACGGCAAGCGCCGCCGCAATCCATACAAGCGGCGGTCCCGCAGCTTCCAGCAGCGCCCGGTCCGGCCCCATCGCCAACGGCACAAGCATCGTCGCGCCAAGGAAATAGCCGACCGGCGCCAGCGCGCCGCCGCCCGTCCACATCAGCGCAACATCACGTTTGAAGGTGGCGACGAATGCGCTCATACCCCCACCGTCAGCGTTTGCGACGGCGCTGGTCCCAGCGCTTCATGCACCGCCGCAACGACGACGCCGCCATCAGCACGATGCGCCTCAATCAACGCAGCCAGCACAGCGCGCCCTTGCGCATCGAGCGCCGCCGCAGGCTCGTCCAATAGCCACACCGGGCGCTTCGCGATGACCAGGCGAGACAAGGCCAAGCGCCGCGCCTGTCCTTGGCTCAGCACTCGCGCCGGCAAGTCCGCTTGCGCCGCCAGGCTCAAGCGCGACAGCGCTTCATCGTCACGTTCAGCAACGCCGAACAAACCGGCCCAATAGCGCAAGTGCGCGCGCACGCTTGCGCCGCCTTTCAGCGCATTCAAATGCCCGACATAATGCATCGTCAGCGACGGCTCTTCGGCGCCATCGAACACGATCCTTCCGGCGCTCGGTTTTAGAAAGCCCGCCAACGCGCGCAGCAACGTCGTCTTGCCGGCCCCATTGCCGCCGCGAACTTCGACGAACGCCCCCGGCGCAGCAACAAAACTCAGATCGCGCACTAAAATTCGCTCGCCACGCTTAAGCGTTAGCGATTCAACCCGCAGCGACGGCTTGTCTTGGAAAGGTCCGGACCCGCTCATAATGCGGCCTCGGTTCTAGAAAGGGTTGCGCTATCCGCCAAGGCGCGCCTTGGTGGCGCTGCGGATGGAGAAGTGCAATGCGCCGTTTTGTTGCGGGAGCGATGCTCGCGCTGGCTTTGGCCGGCTGCGGCCAACCAACCGCGGTTCAGGAAGAGGCAGCCACCGAAGCCTATGGCGGCATGGACGCCGACATGGCGCAGCGCGCCGTCACGAATGCGGCGCCCCCTCCCGCCGCGCCGCCGCCGCCTGGCGATCCGTCTTCGGGTGAGCAGCAAAGCCAGCCGGTCGAACCGCCGCAGCAAGGTGGCGGCACGGCGTCGCCGATCCTTTATCTCGCCTACAGCTACGGCCTGCAGCTCGAGGTGCCGAGCCAACGGCTCGCCGGCGTGGTGGACGCCCACGTACAAGCCTGCCAAGCCGCAGGTCCGCGCCTCTGTCAGCTCACTGGGTCAAACAAGGGCGGCGATCCGGACGCTCAGATGCATGGCTGGGTTTATCTTCGCGGTGAACCGGCGTGGCTGCGCACCTTTATGTCGGGCATGGAGACGCAAGTTGACCAAGCCGGCGGCCGCATCCTTGAGCAGAACGTCAACACGGAAGATCTTACCCGGCAGATCGTGGACACCGAAGCACGGTTACGCGCGCTCACCGCACTGCGCGATCGCCTGCAGCAATTGCTGCGCTCGCGCCCTGGGCGTCTCGCCGATCTCTTGGAAGTCGAGCGCGAACTGGCGCGCGTGCAAGGCGAGATGGACGCCATTGAATCCAACCTCACCGTGATGCGCACCCGCGTGGCGATGTCGGAACTCACGATCAATTATCGCTCGTCGCCGCGACCAATCGGCAGCAACACGTTCGAGCCGCTGAGCCGCGCCTTCGCAGACTTCCTCGGCGTCATCGTCGCCGGCTTCGCGGCGATTATCTATCTCATCGCGGGCCTCATCCCGGTGGCGATCATCGTTGTTCCGTTGATCTGGCTCTTGCTCCGTTGGCGCAGACAACGCGGCGGCTACTTCTTCAAGCGCAAGCCGCCGGCGGAAACCATCCCGCCTTCGACAAGCTCAGGCTGACGCTGGATAGGTTCGAGCTGAGCCTGTCGAAGGGCGACGCATCCACAGTCTTGCGAACTATTCGCAACAATAGCGCTGTCCAACTGCGCCGAACGATAATTGCGCCTTCCCAGAACGGCGCTACATAAGCGTTGCCGCGCGGCTGGTTTGATTCCGGATTTGGGGCGCTCCCCAACGCGTTTCGCATCTCTGAAGCTCTAAAAGCCGGATGCACACCCATGCCTTCTTTGAACTCATTTAACGCCCGCTCCACGCTTAGCGTCGGCGGCAAAAGCTATTCTTATTTCGATCTCAAGCGCGCCTGTGAGAACGGCCTTGGCGATGTCACCAGACTGCCCATGTCGCTGAAGGTGCTGCTGGAGAATTTGCTCCGCGCAGAGGACGGCGTCGCCGTGAAGCAGGCCGACATCCTGGCGATGACGTCGTGGCTGGTGAACAAGGGCAAGAACGAAGTCGAAATAGCTTTTAGCCCCGCGCGCGTGTTGATGCAGGATTTCACCGGCGTCCCCGCCGTGGTCGATCTCGCGGCCATGCGCGATGCGGCGGCCAAGCTGGGCGCAGATGCGGAGAAGATCAATCCGCTGGTGCCCGTCGATCTCGTGATCGACCACTCGGTGATGGTCGATCACTTCGCGAGCTCCGGCGCCTTCAAGCAAAACGTCGAACTCGAATACGAACGCAATGTCGAACGCTACCAATTCCTGCGCTGGGGCCAGCAAGCGTTCCAAGATTTCCGCGTCGTCCCGCCCGGCACCGGCATCTGCCACCAGGTGAACCTCGAATATCTCGGCCAGTCTGTCTGGGTGCGCGAGATTGACGGCGAAACCTTTGCTTACCCCGACACCGTGGTCGGCACCGATAGCCACACCACAATGATCAACGGCATCGGCG
>JACMMP010000134.1 GCA_014378995.1 Hyphomonadaceae bacterium | reverse complement strand
CGATGAACGCCGTCAGGCCGCTGGCGACGATACGCGCGGTCTTGATCACGCGATGGCCTTTGATCGGCTTGTCGTCGCGTGGGGCGAGAGCGAACTTGCACATGAAAGCGAAAATGCCGGCGACCGCGGCGACCGCGGCGCCCGCAACAGCGCCCGCCATCAAGGCGGCAATGCCGGAGCAAATAGCGATCAGGCCCAAAATGCCGTGGCCTTGGTTCATCACGTGCTTGACCAGGCGCTCGGCGCGGCCGGCGTCGAATTGCTTGAACGCCACCGGCGAGAGCACGAACGAGAACAGCATGATCCAACCGAGCGATGCGCCGGCAAGAACAATGGCGGTGGCTTGAGCTACTGCTTCCATGCTCACGCCTTAGCATGATTCCCGCGCGGAAGTCGGACCGGGCGCGGTATGATCGCCCGCGTTACCTCTGTGCAGCACGCCAGCCTTGAGTGACTTCATCCTTGTGCGCGGCAAAGGCCGCGAGCACTTCACCCTTCTCGCGCGCGGGCACTTCGAAGCGATCGAGCGTGCGGCCGAGTTCGGCGGCGACTTCGTCGAACTCCGCGGGAGAAATCCGCAGATCACGGTGCGCTACTTCGAGGCCGACGTTTGTGCTGCCCGGCCGTGTGGGCGTGTATTGAAACGGGCCGCCCGAGACGTTGCAGACCCAAAGCGTGCGCATGAATTTGAGGCCAGGCAGGCGCGTGAGATTGCGCGTGTGCCATTCGCGCAGCTGCGCGTTCTGCGATTGCTGGCCGACGATCGGGTTCCGCACCACGGCGTCACTGAAGTGATCGACCACAGCGGCAATGGAGAACACGCCGGCAAGCCGATCGTAGAGTGATGCGTCCGCTTGCGTGTTCGTAGCGGGTGTGGCGCAGCCTTCGACGCCGAGCATCGAGGTTGCGAGCAATCCGCCGCCTGCGGCTTCAACCACGGTGCGGCGCGTAGCGGATGTTTCAGGTTTGACGGGTGTGCTCATGACGTCCTCCAGCATGCCGGCGCCGCGCCCCGCCAAAAGCGCGCCGGTTCGTCATTGGATGCGAGAGGTCGGCAGACGTTCCGCTGCGCGGCGCGGAATTGCGGAGCGGCGGTTACACTCACGGTATCAAGCCGCGGCGCCGGAACTCGGCCACGGGGGCATCGGGTCTGTCTTTGAACTCATACAGGCGCTCGGATTTCACCGGCGGCGGCGCTGGTGCTGGCGCGCTGAGCGTTTCGACCTGCGCTTGCGCCAACGCGATCGCGGCTTCGGCCCGGATGCGTTGGGTTTCCGCGCTGGCTTTGGCGGTGCGAAGTTTTGGTTCGAGGCGGAGCAGGCGTTCGGCGAGCAAGGCTGCGCGTGCGGCCTCGCGGTGATCGCCGCGCGTGGCGAGGGCTAACGCGCGTTCGGTGACGGCGATAGCGCTGGCGTTGCGGGCGCGGCGTTCGTTTGAGTGACGGCGTTTGGTTTCGTGCATGGGTTCGCGTTCTCGTTTCTCGTGTGAAGAAAAACGGAGGGCGGAGACGCCGGCTCGGCGCACTGGGCGCCATAGGCAAAAGGGAAACGTGTGCGCGAGCCGACGTCTCCGTGATGACTTTCGCCAGCGCACCGGGTGAGGAGCTGTTCGCTCCGGAGCCGGACGCCGGCGGCGAGCGGGTCGGATCCAACGGATTGCTTGCGCTCTCCTCCGATCCCGGACCGCGACGGTTTCAAGCCCCGCCGCCTAACTCTCGCTCATCACACTCCGCTTCACGCTTGGGCTGGTACCGATGCGCCCCTCCGATGAAACGGGATAAGTGGAGTGTACGGCTGCGCGGGGAGGGGGCGGATAGATTTTATTGCGGGCGTTGGAAATGCTGGCGTTTGGGGCGGTTTGGTGTGGGATAGATTGGCTTGCGCGGGCCCAAAGCAGTGGCGACGAGAATTGGTCCTAGCAGGGCAATCCAAGTGTCAGGCGATCCTGCTGCAACCATTGTACCTTGGCCCGGCGACAGCGTTTGTCCGGCGGCTGACACGCTGCCGAGGAACAACTTCTTGCTATCCGCGTTGCGTCCGCTTGGAGACCGCTTGCGGTGAGGGGGTACGTTGCGATCCGCAACCGCTTGGTCGCGCAGAAAGAGGGAACTTTAGAAATGAAGCAATATTTCACCGTGGCGCGTACACTCGGCGTCGTGATCCTCGCCACTCTGAGCCTTGGCGCCTGCGCCACCTATGATGATGAGTTTGCCACGATCAACTCGCGCCTCGATCAACTCGACTCGCGTGTGGCGAGCGCGGCCCAGAGCGCTGAATCGGCCAATCAGAACGCGCAGCGCGCCAACCAGCGGCTGGACCAAGTGGAAGGCCGCATCCAGCAGCTCGAAACGCAACCGGGTCGCAGGCCGCGCGGTTAGTCGCCTCGCGCACAATTCGTGATGACGGTTTAACTCGGAATCTCCGCGTTCGTTCTAAGGAACCGCCGCATGGGTATGTGGAAGCACCTTACAGTCAGGGCCGTTCTTAGCTCGCTGGCGCTGGCATTCGCGACTTTCGGCGTGGCCGAAGCCGAGGATGCCGGCGCACAAGCGGTTTCCGCCGCCGATCAGCTTCCGCCAGGCCAGGATGTGTCCGATACCGCGATTGAACTCGCGGGCTGGGTTGTCGCAACCAGGGACAGCCAAGGCTATCCGTTCGCGATCATAGACAAAGCCGCCGCACAGATCTTGGTGTTCGGTCCTGACGGCCGTCTTCACGGCGCGGCGCCTGGGCTCTTTGGCTCGGCGATCGGAGATCATGTTGCCCCCGGCATCGCCGGTCTCGCACTTCGCGAAATCCCGGGTCGGGATCGCACAACACCCGCCGGTCGCTTTGTGGGTGGTTTCGGCCCGTCAATCGACGCAGGGCGCGTGCTGTGGGTGGATTACGAGTCCGCGGTCTCCATTCACCCTACCGCTACGAGCGTCCCGGCGGAGAGACGCGCCGAACGCTTGGCATCGCCCTCGTCGGACGACAACCGCATCACCCACGGCTGCATCAACGTCGCGCCGGAGTTTTACGAAAGCGTCGTCCTTCCCACGTTCGAAAGAGGCGGGGTGTTCTACATCTTGCCTGATGCGGCGTCGCTAGCGGAGACCTTCCCAGGGTTCGCGCCAAGGACGCTTCCAACACGGCAAGCCGACTATTGAATAGGCGCACAGCGAGAATGGGACTTACTCCCGCAACTTCCCCATCATCACGGTATCCCGCACCCCTAAGTGCGTTTTCCAATTTCCACGCAACAACCCTTCGCGCTGAAACCCTGCGCGCAGGAAAAGCGAGATGCTGGCGTTGTTTTCTGGGTCGATGTCGGCGGCGATGCGGTGGAGGTTGAGTTTGGTGAAGCCGTAGTCGCAGACGAGCGTCACGGCTTTTGAGGCGAGGCCGCGGCCGGTGGCGTCGCGGCGCATGATGATGCCGATCTCGGCGACGCCTTCGCGCTGCACGAACAGGCCGATGCGGCCGAGCGCTTCGCCGCCGTCTTCGGTGATGGCCCAGCACTGTGCGCCGGGGAGGGCGAGCGTGTCTTCGATGTATTTCGCGGTCTGCGCGACGTTGGCGTGGGCGGGGCCGGACCAATAATGGTGCGTCTGCTCATCGCCGTGCGCGGCAAACAACGCTTCGGCGTCGCCGACAACGAGCGGGCGCAGCACGACACCGGAGGCTTCAAGAGTGGGCAGCGTAGCCATCAGCCGCGCGCCGCGCGCAGATCGGCGGCGTCGTAAATGTGCTGGCGCAGGTCGCGCGCGAAGTGCTTGTCGCTGGCGCCGCGCCGCGCGGGATAATGCACGACGCTGACGCCTTCGCGCCCGAGCGCTTGCCGGATCGCGGCTTTGGCGGCGGGCGAGACGTCGACGCCATCGCGGCAGATGAAAACGAGGCCGGACTGCGAGCACGCCTTGGCGGCCTCGCCAATCTCCCAGGCGACGTGGTCGCTCACATTGGTGAGATCGATGATAGCGACGTCGACGGCGCCGAGAGACGACGTGACGGCCTCGCGCCAACTGGCGTCGGAAATGCGAACCACCGAGGCGCCGCGTCGTTTGCCGCGCTGTAGCCGCTTCAGCAGGTTTGGCAGTGTGCGAAAATCATCGCGGTTCTTCGACATCATGGCGCCGATCGGTCCGGCGAGTGCGGCGAGGATCATGACGATCAGCACCGTCGCCAGGATGCCAAGGAAGAGGCCGACGAAGAGCAGCAGGCCAACCGCGATCAGCGCGAACACGGCGCCGAGCGCGTTGCCGATGCCGGTGCGCAGATCCTGCGCCGGCGGCAAGTCCATGATGTCGGCCTGCGCATTCTCCCAGCCGGTGAAGACGGCGTAGGTGATGAGCGCCGCGATCGGGATGAAGAGCAGCCAGAACATTGGCGCGAGCCGATTGCGGCGTTGCTCGAATGAGAGCTGCACGTCGCGGTCTTGCAGCGTGAGTGCGCTGACGCCGTGGCGCGAGAGCTGATCGATCACGCGAGATGTGCGGAAGGCGCCGCCGCCTTCGGCTTGGAAGCGCCGCAGCCACATCGCTTGCACGCGTTGCGGCGTGAGTGCGGCATGAACGGAGTCGTATGTCCAGCGCGTGACAGTCCAGAACAGCAGCGCGCTCAGCGCCAGCACGCCGACCCAGAAGTAGCCGCCGTCGGAGTCGAAGTCGGTGCTCGGGTCGGTGAAGAGGTGATAAATGAGATAGCCCATCGCCACGACGCCAGCGAAAGGTACGAGCGCCGCGATGAAGGCGAAAAAGCCAGCGACGCCGCGGTCGCCCGCGATGCGGCGGCTGATGCTGCGCTGTGCCATGTCGTCCCTCCGCGTGGGAGCCTAGCGCCGAGGGAAGGGCTTTTCCATGGGGTGACTTTTCCATGGGGTGACGGGCGCGCGGTGATTGCTATTGTTCGCGCCGCGGGAGGTCGACGGCCATGGGCAAGTGGTGGATCATCGCGGCGCTGGGCGCGCTTGTCGTAGGCGGCGGCGTGCTGGCGCTGGTGCTGACCGGCGTTTGGCCCGGGCCGAGCGAGGCTGATCGCCAGCGCGCGCGGCTGTTGTTGGTCACGGCCGAGGAGCAAAATAACGGCGGCGACCAAGACGCTGCGCTGCAATCGCTCACCAACTCGATCGCGCTGGCGCCGCAGGTCGAGGCGTTGCGCCTGCGTGCATCAATTTACGTTGCGCGCGGTGAGTTCGACGGCGCCGAGCGCGACTTGGATCAGCTCGTCAGCGGACGCGGCCGTAGCGCGCTTGCGGCTGACTATAGTCTTCGCTGCTGGCTCCGTGCGCGTGGCGACCAGCTCGACCGCGCGCGCGACGATTGCGATCGTGCGCTGGAGATCGATCCGGCGCTTGCCAGTGCGTTCGGCAATCGTGGTCTTGTTGGCTTGCGGCAGCGTTGGTATCGCGACGCTTGGGAAGATTTCAATGCGGCGCTGCAAAACGGCGGCAGCGATGAGTGGGTGGCGTGGCGCGTGTTCGGGCGCGGCGCGGCGGCTTACGGGCAGGGACGTTTGGTTGAGGGCCGCCAGGACATCGAGACGGCGCTGCGCACGAGGCCGGCCGTCGCCGTTGAGTTCGCCCAGTTTGGCATCGGCGCCGACTTCATGCGCGAGTTCGATGACGCCGCGTTCGAAGCGGCCACACGCCGGCCATCGCTGATCACGTTCCAGCAATATCTCTACGTCCATCCCAATGGCGAGCATGTTGGCGTGGCGCGCTCGCATATCGAGACCATCCGCGCGCGGATCGAAGACGAGATCGCAGCCGGGCGCCGCGCAATTCCCGGCTTTTCGCTCGCGCAAGACCGAGGACCTGGCGCAGCCGACAGCTTCGGCGCCATTGCAATTTCGCGATCTGGCTGGCGCGTTGCGTTCGCCACCGATTACGGCAACCCGTCAGAAGCGCAATTGGCTGCCGCGACCGCGTGCGGCGCGGCATGCGACGCCTTCGCGTTCCGCAATGTCTGCGCGGGGCTGGCACTTAGTCCGTCCAGCCGCGCGCGCGGGATGGCGTGGGCCTATGGTGAGGACAACGCCGTCGATGGCGCGGTGGGCGAGTGCTACCGCAATGGCGGGCGAGACTGCGCGCCGGTCCACGTGCAATGCACGCCGACGCCGTCACGTGAGGAGTCTACGCCGGCCGCCGTGCCGCACTGATGGCGCGGCGACGCTGGTTAGTCAGGTCGCGGCCTTCGCTCGCTCGCTGGCGCGTACTTTGACGCTTTCGCTGCGCAGCTGGCCGCAGGCGGCGAGAATGTCGCGCCCACGAGGCGTGCGGATCGGAGAAGAATAACCGGCGCGGTTCAGTACTTCGGCGAACTTCTCGATCGTGTCCCAATCCGAGCACTCGTAATTGGTGCCGGGCCACGGGTTGAACGGGATCAGATTGATCTTCGCGGGAATGCCGGCGAGCAGCTTTACCAGCGCCTTCGCTTCCGGCAGCGAGTCGTTCACGCCCTTCAGCATCACGTACTCGAACGTCACGCGCTTGGCGTTGTTGAGCGAGGGGTAGGAGCGGATCGCCGCGAAGAGGTCTTCGAGATTGTACTTCTTGTTCAGCGGCACGAGTTGGTTGCGCAGCTCATCGTTGGTGGCGTGCAGCGAGATCGCCAGCATGGCGCCGGTGCGGTCTCCCAGCTCTTTGATCTTCGGCGAGACGCCGGCAGTGCTGACGGTGATGCGGCGGCGGCCGATCGAGATGCCGTCGCCGTCGGAGATAATGCCGATCGCGGTGTCGACATTGTCGAGATTGTAGAGCGGCTCGCCCATGCCCATGAACACGATGTTGGTGAGCT
>JACMMP010000133.1 GCA_014378995.1 Hyphomonadaceae bacterium | reverse complement strand
GGCGGGCGAGGGGCTGATGGCCATCGTGCGCGTCGACCCCGGTTTCGATGTCGAGCATTTCGTCACCGGATCGCGCTCAGCTTACGAACTCATCGTCGGCGCGTTCGCCAAGGGCGATCAGGCGCAGCTGCGCGGATTGCTGACACCGCGTGTTTTCGAATCGTATGCCGACGCGATCAATCAGCGCGAACAAACCGGCGGCACAGGGCCTGAGCTGGTGCGGCTGAAATCGGCTGAGATCGTGGATGCGGCGCTGCAGGGTGACACCGCGCGCGTGACCGTGAAGTTCGAGGCGGAGCTTGCCGAGGGCGCTCATGGCGTGCGCGATGCGCGCGAGCGCTGGACGTTCGAGCGCAACGTTCGCACGTCCGATCCGAACTGGCTGCTCGCGCGCGTCCAGGCGGCGTGAGCAAGAATAAGCGCGATCTAACTGGCGATGAGAAGAAGCTGTGGCGGCGCGTCGCCGCGAGTGTAAAGACGCGCCGCCCGCTTCCAGCGGATGAGTCAGAGCAGGCTGACGTAAAATTGGCGCCTCCTAGTGCGCGAGCCACTACCGCGATCGAGGCGAAACCGATTGCGCGCCCTCCCGCCAAAACCCCGCCGCCGCAGAACCGGGCCAACGAAAAGCGCGTACGGCGCGGCAAGCTCGAGATTGGCGCAACCTTTGATCTGCACGGCCATACCCAGGACGACGCCGAAGCTGCATTGATACGCTTCCTGCATCGCGCCCGGGCGCGGGGTGAGAGCACGGTGATCGTCGTGACCGGACGGGGTCGCGGCGGGGAGGGCGTGCTGAAGAGGCGCCTTCCCGAGTGGCTCGGAGCCGGCGATCTGCGCGGCGTGGTCAGCGGCTATGCCCCGGCGCATCGCGCACACGGCGGCGCCGGGGCGTTCTATGTGTTTTTAAAGCGTCCGCGGGAAACCGAAGGGTAAGCTTCGTCAACGCGCTCTTCACCAAAAACCTCAATGAAATCGCGATTTTTCAGCCCGCACTAACCATTCCAAGTGAAACGTATGCGCGTGCGCCACGCGTGCGCGGGAGTTTCCATGAAGTGGTTTTCGAGCTTCGCGAAGATGCGCCGCCCGCAAGGGCTGGCAGCGCGCGCGGTGCTGTTCACGACTCTGTTGGTGGCGATGACCGCGATATTGTCGGCGGCGATCCTGCTGATTGGGGCGCACCGTGAGGGCGAGCGGCAGGAAATGTCGATCGCGCGCGACCTCACTGAACACCTGGCCTCGCGCATGGGCGACATGGTGGCGCGCGGCAATAGCCGCATCCTCCCACGCATGATCGAGGGCGCCGCGCAGCGCGAGGAAGTGCGCAGCATCTATGTGCGCGACAGCGCAGGCGTGGTCTTGGCTCAAGCAGGCGGCGGCCCCGCGGACAGTGCGCTGATGGCGCGACTGACAGACCGCGCCATGGCGGAGCGGCAAACGATCACGCTTCGCGCCGAAGATCGCGCGCTCGCCGTGGCGACGCCGATTGTGCGGGACGGGCGCGTGACGGGCGCCGTGGCGCGCATGTGGGAGCCGGGCGCTTATAGTTTCAACGTCCTCTCGGCGCTGGCGCCGTTTCTGCTGATCCTCGCTTGCCTCACGCTGGCCGCCGTGCCGCTGACCGCCAGCGTGGTGCGCCGCGCCATCGCGCCGCTCGACCAGCTGGCGCGCTTCGCTGAACGGGTGGGCGAACAAGGACGCGCTGAGGCGCTAGATCTCCGCACTGGCGACGAGTTCGAAACCTTGGCGGCCGCCTTCAACAGCATGACATCCCGGCTCGACGCCTCGATGCGCCAAATCCAGCAAATCGCGTTTGTCGATCCGGCGACGCGCTTGCCGAACCAAGAACGTTTCCTGCGCGAGGTGAACTATTTCATCCTGCAGAAGCGCGAAGACGCGAGCGGGGCTGTCGTCGTGCTTGACCTTCAGCGTCTGTCAAAGTTGATGCAGACGCTGGATCCCGATGCGGCGCGCGATTTCGTGCGCGTCGTGGCCGACCGCTTTGTCACTTCAGTGCGCACGGTGGACCGGACCGTCCGCCGGGGTGAAGGCGAGGGGGCGGCTGCGCTGGCGCGGCTCGGCGTCACGGAATTCGCTGTGTTCGTGCCGGGCCTGTCGCAAATGGATTCCGCCCGCTTCGCCCAGCACTTGAATGCGGCCTTGAATCAACCGTTCGATTGGCGCGGCCACAAATTGATGCTGGGCGCTTGCTGCGGGGTGGCGCTTGCGCCGCGCGATGGCCGAGACGCCGACGCCGTCATTCGCCATGCCCGCATGGCGCTGGGCGCTGCCCAGGGCGCGACCTCGAAGGTGAAAGTCTATACTCAATCGCTGGACCGCGAAGCGGTGGCGCGGCTGACGCTTGAGCGCGAAATGCGCGGCGCGCTAGAGCGCAACGAGTTCCGCGCTTATTTCCAGCCCAAAATCAACGTCGGGACCGGGCGGATCGAGGCCTGCGAAGCCTTGGCGCGCTGGATCCGGCCCGACTGCACTATCATCGGCCCTGGGCGCTTCATTCCTGTCGCCGAGGAGACAGGGCTGATTGGGCCGCTGTCTGACGCGATCATGCGTGAGGCGTGCTGGAAGGCCGCGGCGTGGGCGCGGGCAGGGCAACCGATCAAGGTGGCGGTGAATGTGTCGGCGCTACAGTTTCGCAGCGACCGCTTTGCCGAGAACGTGCTGCGCGTTGTGCAGCATGCGGGGCTCGCGCCTGGCCTATTAGAGCTCGAAATCACGGAAACGGTGGCGCTCGAAGATCCTGACCGCGCGCTGCGTGTGATCCAGCCGTTGCGCGACGCCGGGGTCCGGCTCGCCATCGACGATTTTGGTTGCGGCCATTCGAGCCTGGCCGCGCTATCGAAGCTCCCCTTCGACGTCATCAAGATCGATCAGCAATTCATCCGCGCACTAGAGCGCGGCGACTCGCAAGCCGGGGCCATTATCGAGATGATCCTGGCGCTGGCGCGCACGCTTGAGCTCGAAGTCGTGGCCGAAGGGGTCGAGCGGCGCGAGGAGATGCAGTTCATGGCCGCGCGCGGCTGCCACTGGGTTCAGGGCTTTTTGTTCGGCGCCGCTGTCTCGGCCACCGAGTTCGCCGAGCTGCTGCGCCGCCAATCCGGCGACGACGTGATGGCCGAAGACGCAGCTTGATCCGGCGCGGCCGCTCCGCCAAATGGAGCGGATGAGCGAACAGCAAAACTGGCACGGCACCACGATTTTGTGCGTGCGCAAGAACGGCAAAGTCGTGATCGCCGGCGATGGGCAGGTGTCCGCCGGTCCGACCATTCTCAAAGGAAACGCGCGCAAGGTGCGCCGCTTGGGCGACGGATCGGTCATCGTCGGCTTTGCCGGCGCGACGGCGGATGCATTCGCGTTGTTCGAGCGCCTCGAGCAAAAGCTCGAACGGTTTCCGAGCCAGCTGGCGCGCGCGGCGGTTGAGCTGGCGAAGGATTGGCGCACCGATCGCGCGCTGCGCCGGCTCGACGCCATGCTCATTGTTGCGGATGCGAAGGAAACGTTTCTCATTACCGGGGCGGGGGACGTGCTCGATCCCGAACACAAAGTGGTAGCGGTGGGATCGGGCGGAAATTTCGCGCTTGCGGCCGCACGCGCGCTCTACGATCATTTGGACGATGCCGAGGCGATTGCTCTCGAAGCAATGGCGATCGCGGCGGAGATTTGCGTCTATACCAACGGCAATCTGACCGTGGAGAAGCTGGATGGCTGATCGTGGCGCGTTAGAAGCGGCTGCCGCCGCCGGTGTGATCAAGTCCGAGCAGGTCGGGCCGCTTCACGATTTCCTGGCGTCCCGCGCCGCCGGCGTCGGCCCCGCGCCAAGCGGCGAAGAAGAACTCCGCTTCATCCGCAATTTCCACGACGTCTTTCTCGCCATCGGCATTGTGTTGTTTGCGTTGGGGCTCGCCATCGGCATCGGCACGATCGCGGCGGGCGCTGGTGACGCGTCCTCCGGCACGACGACGGCCGGCGCGCTCTGCGCGGGCGCTGCTGGCGTGATGTGGTTGCTCGGCGAGG
>JACMMP010000132.1 GCA_014378995.1 Hyphomonadaceae bacterium | reverse complement strand
GTGAAGGGCGAAATCCTGGAGCTGAAGAACACCATCAACACCATGGTCGACCAGCTCAACGCCTTCGCAGGTGAAGTCACCCGCGTCGCCCGCGAAGTCGGCACCGAAGGGCGCCTTGGCGGCCAGGCTGTCGTGCCCGGCGTCGGCGGCACCTGGAAAGATTTGACCGACAACGTGAACCTGCTGGCGGCGAACCTCACCACACAGGTGCGCAACATCGCCGAAGTCACCACCGCCGTCGCGCGCGGCGATTTGAGCCGCAAGATCACCGTCGACGTGAAGGGCGAAATCCTGGAGCTGAAGAACACCATCAACACGATGGTCGATCAGCTGAACGCCTTTGCCTCGGAAGTGACGCGTGTGGCGCGCGAAGTCGGCACCGAGGGCAGGCTAGGCGGGCAGGCGCAAGTGCCCGGCGTCGCCGGCACCTGGAAAGATTTGACCGACACCGTCAACGTCATGGCCGCCAATTTGACCGAACAGGTGCGCGGCATCGTGAAAGTCGTCACCGCCGTCGCCGACGGCGATCTGCAACAGAATCTAACCGTGAAATCCAAAGGCGAAGTCGCCGCGCTCGCCGACACCATCAACAACATGACGCGCACCTTGGCGACGTTCGCCGATCAGGTGACGAGCGTTGCGCGCGAAGTCGGCGTCGAGGGCCGCCTCGGCGGTCAGGCCAATGTGCCTGGCGCCGCCGGCACCTGGAAAGATCTCACCGGCAACGTGAACTTGCTGGCCGCGAACCTCACCACCCAGGTCCGCGCCATCGCCGAAGTCGCCACCGCCGTGACCAAGGGCGACTTGACGCGCGCCATCGAAGTCGACGCCCGCGGCGAAGTCGCCGAGCTCAAAGACAACATCAACACGATGATCGAAAACTTGCGGCAAACCACCGACCGCAACACCGAGCAGGATTGGCTGAAGACCAACCTCGCAAAATTCACCTCGATGCTCCAGGGCCAGCGCGATCTGGGCTCGGTCGGCCGCTTGCTGCTCTCCGAACTGGCCCCGCTCGTCGATGCGCACCAGGGCGTCATCTACCAGCTTGTCAGCGACGATGGCGAGCCGATGCTGCGCCTGCTCTCGGCCTACGCCGACGATGACGACACCAGCCACCCCACGCATCTGCGCATCGGCCAGGGCCTGATCGGTCAGTGCGCCGCCGACAAGCGCCGCCTGCTGATCGACGATGTGCCGGACAACGCCGTCCCCATCCGCTCCGCCTTATTCCGCTCTCTGCCGCGCAACATCATCGTGCTTCCGGTGCTGTTTGAAGGGCAGGCCAAAGCGGTCATCGAACTCGCCACCACGCGCGAATTCACCACTTTGCAGACCACCTTCCTCGAGCAGCTCACCGCCTCGATCGGTATCGTCTTGAACTCGATCGAAGCGACGATGCAAACCGAAGGCCTGCTGGTGCAGTCGCAGCAGCTCGCGGGCGAATTGCAAGCGCAGCAGGGCGAACTGCAGCAAACCAACGAACAGCTCGAACAAAAAGCCCAGCAGGTCGCCGAACGCAACGTCGAAGTCGAACGCAAGAACCAGGAGCTGGAACAGGCCCGCCGCGCGCTCGAAGAAAAAGCGGCCGAACTTGCGCTTACGTCCAAGTACAAGTCCGAGTTCTTGGCCAATATGAGCCACGAACTGCGCACGCCGCTGAACTCGATCCTCATCCTCGGCCAGCAGCTCACCGACAACCCGGACGGCAATTTGACGGCCAAGCAAGTCGAGTTCGCGCGCACCATTCACGGCGCTGGCACCGATCTTTTGAACCTCATCTCCGACATCCTCGATCTCTCCAAGATCGAGTCCGGCACGGTCACCGTCGAAGCGGAGGAAATTTACTTCCAGAACGTCATCGACCGCGTGGCGCTGCCATTCCGCCACGAGGCGGAGAACCGCGGGCTCAATTTCAACGTCAACATCGATCCCAGCATGGGCCGCTCGATCATCACCGATTCCAAACGCATGCAGCAGGTGCTCAAGAACCTGCTTTCTAACGCGTTCAAGTTCACGGAATCCGGCGGCGTCCGGCTCGACGTGCACGCCGCCCCCGAAGGCTGGAATCCCGCCCATCCGGTGCTGTCGCAAGCGCCGATGGTGGTGGCCTTCTCCGTCTCCGACACCGGCATCGGCATCCCGGCCGACAAGCAGCGCATTATCTTCGAAGCGTTCCAGCAGGCCGACGCCTCCACCAGCCGCCGCTACGGCGGCACCGGCCTCGGCCTCGCCATCAGCCGCGAACTCGCCTCGCTGCTAGGCGGCGAAATTCAGCTGCGCTCCACGCCGAGCGAGGGCTCGACGTTTACGCTCTATCTGCCCATCGCCTATGGCGGCGCAGCCGTTCCGGCGCGGCAACCCCTAGCGGACCGCGCCGCTGCGCCCCAACTCACAACGCGCAATCAAACCGTCGAGCGCGTCGCCGATGACCGGCACGACATCGAACCGGGCGCGCCGTGCTTCCTTATCGTCGAGGACGATCCGCACTATGCGCGCATCGTCGCGCAGCTGGCGAAGGATCAGGGGCTCAGCGTACTCGTCGCGATGACGGGCGCCGAGGCGCTTGATCTTGCGCGCACCTACAAGCCCACGGCGATATCGCTCGACGTCTTCCTGCCCGACATGCTCGGCTGGACCGTACTCAGCCGCTTGAAGCAAGACCCTGCGCTGCGGCACATTCCGGTGCAGATGCTGACCCTGGACGAGGATCGCCAGCACGGCCTCGCCCGCGGCGCTTTTGACTTCATCTCCAAGCCGATCGCCGCCCGTGAATTGAGCGGCGCCATTGGCCGCGTGCTTGATTTCTCCAAGCCGCGCCAGCGCCGTCTGCTGATCGTTGAAGACAATCCGTCCGAACAATTCAGCATCAGCGAACTGCTCGCGCACGACGACGTTGAAATCGGAATCGCGGCAACCGGCGCGGAAGCGCTGAAAACGCTAGGGCAAGAGGCGTGGGACTGCGTGGTCCTCGATCTCAGTCTTCCCGACATGTCCGGCTTCGACGTGCTGGAGCGCCTGAAGCAGGATGACAGCGGCAGGGACATTCCCGTCGTCGTGTTCACCGGCAAGGAATTGTCGCCGGAAGAAGATGCGCAGCTTCACACGATGGCGCGCAGCATTGTCGTGAAGGGCGTGGAATCTCCGGAGCGCCTGCTGGACGAGACGGCGTTGTTCCTGCATCGAGTCGTGTCCGAACTGCCGCCGGAAAAGCAGCTCATGCTGGAGCGCTTGCACGGCTCGGATGAAGATCTCATCGGCCGTTGCGCGTTGCTGGTGGATGACGACGCGCGCAACATCTTCGCGCTTTCCAGCCTGCTGGAACGGCGCGGCATGAAAGTGCTGACCGCCACCACCGGCCGCGAAGCCATTGAGATGGTGGAGACTAACCCGGAAATCTCGCTCGTGCTCATGGACATCATGATGCCCGAGATGGACGGCTATCAGACAATGCAGAAAATTCGCGAGAACCCTGCGCATCGGCGCTTGCCGATGATCGCGCTCACCGCAAAAGCGATGAAGGGCGATCGTGAGAAGTGTCTGGAGGCGGGCGCGTCGGACTATCTGGCCAAGCCTGTCAACACCGAGCAGCTCTTGTCGGCGCTGCGCATGTGGCTGCACCGCTAATGGCGCTGATGCCGGAAGAGACCGAGCGCGTAAACATCCTGCTTGTGGACGATCAGCCGGGAAAGTTGATGAGCTATGAGCTCATCTTGCAGGGGCTTGGGCAAAATTTGCTGAAGGCTTCCTCCGCCAAGGAGGCGCTGGAGCTGCTGTTGAAGAACGACGTGGCGTTGATCCTGGCGGATGTTTGCATGCCGGATCTCGACGGCTTCGAACTGGCCCAGCTGATCCGCGAGCACCCGCGTTTCGTCAACACCGCCATCATCTTCATCTCCGCCGTGCACTTGAGCGAACTCGATAGCCTCAAGGGTTATGAGCTTGGCGGCGTCGATTACGTCCCCGTGCCGGTGGTGCCGGAGGTGCTGCGCGCCAAGGTGCGCGTGTTCGTCGACCTCCACCGCAAGACGCGCGCGCTCGCCCGCCTCAATAATGAACTCGAAGAGCGCGTCGCCGAGCGGACATCGCAGCTTGAAGCGGCGATCCAGCGCCAGGAATTGCTTGCGCGCGAAGTCGATCACCGCGCCCGCAACGCGCTCGCTGTTATCCAGGCGATCGTCTCGCTGACGCCCGCGGACGACGCCGATAAATTCGCAGCGTCCGTCAAGGGCCGCATCCGGGCGATGGCGACGGCGCACAATCTCTTATCGGAAACACGCTGGAGCGGCGCTGATCTGTTGCGGCTGATGCACGAGGAATTAGCGCCCTATGCGCCGAACTCGCGCGTCACCGTAGATGGCCCGTCCGTCGCAATCATGCCGCGCGTGGCGCAAAACCTTGCGCTTGCCCTGCACGAACTGGCGACGAACGCCGCCAAGTACGGCGCGCTTTCCAGCCCCGAAGGGAAGCTCACTGTGAGCTGGCGGCTGACCGAGGACGTACTGGTGCTGGAGTGGGACGAAGAGTGCAGCCATGTCGTGACGACGCCCGCGCGCGCAAGCTTCGGCTCGCGCGTGGTCGACACCAGCGTCAAGGCGCAGCTCGGCGGCAAGTTGGAGCGCGAATGGCGCGAGATTGGCCTGCGCTGCACCTTCACGCTGCCGGCGGTTCATTTCGCATCGTCCGACAATGTTCACGCCTTCGTCCTTGAACCGCACGTCGCGGCAGCCGCCAACATCGAGCAATTGCGCGGCCGCCGCATCTTGCTTCTGGAAGACGAGCCGCTGGTGGCGATGATGATGAGCCGGCTGGTGACCCAATTCGGCGGCGCCGTGCAGGGCCCGTACGCAAACCAGAGCGAGGCGCTCGCGGTTTTGCGCAGCGACATTGACGCGGCGCTGCTGGATGTGAACGCGGGCGACGAGATGGTCTATCCGCTTGCTGATGAACTCATCCGCCGCAAAGTGCCGTTCATCTTCGTTACAGGCTATCAGGCCGATGCAATCGAGAGCCGCTTCGCCGGCATTCCCGTGCTGACCAAACCAATTGAGCCTGGAGAATTGGCGCTTACGCTCTCACGCGTGCTCGACCTCACGCCCCACGCCGTCTCAGCCGCGCTTTAAAATC
The DNA here is from genome assembly GCA_014378995.1 of Hyphomonadaceae bacterium. GTDB lineage: Bacteria > Pseudomonadota > Alphaproteobacteria > Caulobacterales > Aquidulcibacteraceae > Vitreimonas. The sequence continues at coordinate 8,353 of JACMMP010000132.1, read as the reverse complement.
GCAATACCGGCGCTGCCCGGGCCCGGACCCCAGTTCCGCCGCTACCGGCATGTGCAGTGCAGCAACAAAAATATCCCGCTACGGCGGGATTTATCAGGTCATCATGCCCTCAAATCGAGCTCGAACGGCAACGTTGATCGGCATTTGGCCCCTATATTGCGTAAAAAGCGCGCCTGGGTATTTTGCGCGCCAAATCAGAGGGTGGCCTCCGCGCCGGCCCTGGGAGCGAAGCGTCCATCATGAAGACATCACGCCGCCGGGTCGTCCTCGCACTCGGGTCCGCCATGCTCGTCCCGCTCATGGGCGGGGCAGCGCTCGCGCAAACCGCAAGCCGCGCCGACCGCGCCTTCGAAGCGCTCGGGCGCCGCTGGCTCGACCGCTCGATGCGCTTCTCGCCGATCTCGGCCACCACGATCGGTGATCACCGCTTCGACAATCGCATCGACGATGTCAGCGCCGCCGGCCGCAACGCCGGGCTGCGCTTCATCCGCGACACGCTAAGCGATCTCGAACGCATCGACCGCACGCAACTCTCGCGCGCCAACCAGGTCGACGCCGCCATTCTCGAAAACAATTTGCGTGCGCAAATCTGGCAAACCGAAACGCTGCAAAGCTGGGCGTGGAATCCGCTCGGCTATCAATCGCTCGCGGGCGGGGCGCTCTACGGCCTGATGGCGCGCGAGTTCGCGCCGCTGCCGCAGCGCCTCGATAGCGCCATTGCCCGCATGGAGCTGCTACCCGATCTGCTTCGCAAAACGCGCGCGGAACTTACGCCATCGCGCGTGCCGGCGCCGCACGCGGAAACTTACGCGGCTCAGAACCGCGGCTTAAAATCGATCGTCACCGACATGATCGAGCCGCATAAGGCGACGCTTTCCTCCGCCAAGCAGCGCCGCATGGACCGCGCTATCGCCGCCTTCAACGCCGCCGTCGATGAGCACCAGGCCTGGATCGAAGGCACGCTCGTCCCCGCCGCGCAGGCCGATTTCCGCGCCGGCGCAGAAACGTTCGACACGCAGCTGGGCTTCACTCTGATGTCCACGATGCCGCGCGCTGAAATCCGCCGCCGCGCCGATGCCGCTGTGATTAGCGTGCGCGCGGAAATGTACCGTGTCTCCAAGCTTGCGCTCGCGGATCAAGCCGGCGCGCCCGCAACGCCCGACGCGCCAACGCCCGAGCAACAACAAGCCGCCATCCGCGCCGCGCTCGATCTTGCCGCCGCCGATCGCCCGGCGCGCGACCAGCTGGTGGAAGTCGCCACCGCCGGCGTCGCCGAAGCGGACGCCTTCCTCAATGCGCGCCAGATCATCACAATGCCGCCGCAGCCCGTGCGCGTGATCTTGATGCCGGAATTCCAGCGCGGCTTTGCGGTGGCTTATCTCGATGCGCCGGGTCCGCTCGAGCGCGATCTTGGCTCTTTCTACGCCGTCTCGCCAATCCCCGACGATTGGACCGAGGAGCAGACCATCTCATTCCTGCGCGAGTACAATAATCGCGGCATTCTCGACATCGCCGTGCACGAAAGCTCGCCTGGCCATTACGTTCAGCTCTGGCACGCCAACTCCTATCCGTCCGTGCTGCGCGCGGTGCTGAGTTCGGGTTCGTTTGTCGAAGGCTGGGCCGTCTACGCCGAAGAGGTGATGGTGCAGGAGGGCTTCCGCGCCAACGATCCGCTCTTCCGCCTGACACAGCTCAAGATTCAGCTCCGCACCATCACCAATTCGATCATCGACCAGGCCATCCACGTCGACGGCATGTCGCGAGACGAGATGATGCAGCTCCTGACGCAAACCGCGTTCCAGGAAGAGCGCGAAGCCGCCGGCAAATGGCGCCGCGCGCAGCTTTCGTTCACGCAGCTCTCGACCTATTTCGTCGGCTACCAAGAGCATCTGGAAACGCGCGCGGAAGCGCAAGCCCGCCAAGGCACGGCGTTCAATCTGAAAGCCTATCACGACGGCATTTTGTCGTTCGGTTCACCGCCCGGCCGCTTTGCCCGTCAGCTCCTGCTCGAAGAGCCAATCCAATGATGGACCCCAAAAAGCACCCATCGTTCGATGGGCATGAGGATGTCGTATTCGTAGGCGGCGAAGCGGAAGGCTACGCCGGCATCGTCGCCATTCACTCAACCGCCATCGGTCCTGCCGCTGGCGGTTGCCGCATCTGGGACTACGACAGCACCGAGGACGCACTGACCGATGCGCTCCGCCTCTCGCGCGGCATGAGCTACAAGAACGCGATGGCCGATCTGCCGCTCGGCGGCGGCAAGGCCGTGATCTACAAGATCAACATCGATCGCGTCGAAGCGTTTCAGAAGTTCGGCGACGCAGTGGAGAAGCTGGGCGGCCGCTACATCACCGCTGAGGATGTCGGCGCCAGCGTCGCTGACATGCGCGCCATCGCGGGCCGCACCTCCTACGTCGCCGGCATTCCTAAAGAACACGGCCAAGCCGGCGGTGATCCTTCGCCGATGACGGCGCTTGGCGTATTCGTGTCGATCAAGGCGCTGCTCGGCGGCTCAGTGCAGGGCCGCACCATCGCCGTGCAGGGCGCCGGCGCTGTCGGCTACAAGCTCTGCAAACTGCTCAACGAGGAGGGCGCCAAGCTCATCGTCGCCGACGTGAACGAGAAAAACCTCGAACGCGCGAAAGCGCTGGGCGCCACGACGGCGTCGGTCGATCGTATCCACGCCGCCGGCGCCGATCTCTTCTCGCCGTGCGCCCTCGGCGCGGGCTTGAACGCGCGCACCATCCGCGAACTCGGCGCGCCGATCATTTGCGGCGGCGCCAACAACCAGCTCGCCACCGACGACGACGGCGCGCGCCTGGTAGCCCGCGGCATCACCTACGCCCCCGACTACGTCGTCAACGCCGGCGGCATCATCAACGTCTCGGCGGAGTATCTGGGCGAGCCGGCCGATGTCGTCGAAGACCGCGTCCGCGCAATCGCCCCGCGCTTGCTCCGCGTGCTGGAAACCGCCAAGAGCGAGAGCCTGACACCGCATCAGGCCGCCGACCGTATCGTTCGCGAACGCATCGCCGCCGCGAAGAAGAACTGAGGACAAAATGAGCTCGCGCAAATCGAACGCTCTCGATCTGCATATTCCTGCGCCGCGCGCACGGCCCGGCGACAAGCCCGATTTCAGCGGCTGGAGCTTCCCCGAGCCCGGCGATACGCCGCGTCCGGACGTCGATACGCCGGCCGTCGAACTGCGCGACTACGCCTATGGCCTCATCCGCGTCCTCGACATGGAGGGTAACGCGCTCGGCCCCTGGACGCCGCACCTGCAGCCGGAAACGCTCCGCCGCGGCCTCAAATACATGCTGCTTACGCGCGCCTTCGACGACCGCATGTATCGCGCTCAGCGCCAGGGCAAGACCAGCTTCTACATGCAAAGCTTCGGCGAAGAGGCGATCTCGGTGGCGCAAGCGCTCGCCCTCAACCCGGACGACATGTGCTTCCCGTCCTATCGTCAGCAGGGCATCCTGATCGCGCGCGACTATCCGCTGATCGAGATGATGCACCAGATCTACTCGAACGCGCGCGACCCGATGAAGGGGCGCCAACTTCCGGTGATGTACTCGTCCAAAAAGGACGGCTTCTTCACCATCTCCGGCAACTTGGCCACCCAAGTGCCGCAAGCGGTGGGCTGGGCGATGGCTTCCGCTTACTCAGGCGATCTGCGCATCGCATCGACCTGGCTCGGCGAAGGCTCGACCGCGGAAGGCGATTTCCATGCGGCGATGACATTTGCCGCCGTCTACAAGGCGCCGGTGATCATCAACGTCGTCAACAATCAGTGGGCGATCTCATCGTTCCAGGGCATCGCCGGCGGTGAGAACACCACGTTTGCCGCTAGAGGCGTCGGCTACGGCATGCCCCCGCTCCGCGTAGACGGCAACGACTTCCTCGCCGTCTACGCCGTTACCCAATGGGCCGCCGAACGCGCACGCTCCAACATGGGCCCGACGCTTATCGAACATTTCAGCTACCGCGCCGGCCCGCACTCCACCTCGGACGATCCCGCCCGCTATCGCCCCGCCGAGGAGGGCAGAGCCTGGCCGCTCGGCGATCCGGTCGAGCGCCTGAAGACGCACCTCATCTCGATCGGCGAATGGAGCGAGGAGCAGCACCGCGTTGCGCAAGAGGAAGCGGTCGAAACCGTCCGCGCGACCGGCCGTGAAGCGGAGAAGGTCGGCGTACTCGGCGCCGATGGCGCGCACACGCGTCAAAGCATGTTCGAAGACGTGTACAAGGATGTGCCCTGGCACCTGCGTCAGCAGAGCGAAGAGGAGGCGGTCTGACCATGGCCACGATGACCATGATCCAGGCGCTCAATTCCGCGCTCGACACCATGATGGAGCGCGATCCGAAGGTGCTCACCTACGGCGAGGATGTCGGCTATTTCGGCGGCGTGTTCAAAGTCACCGAACACCTGCAGCAGAAATATGGGCCGAGGCGCTGCTTCGATGCGCCGATCAACGAATGCGGCATCGCCGCCACTGCAATCGGCATGGCCGTATACGGCTTGCGTCCGGTGATCGAGATCCAGTTCGCCGATTATATGTATCCGGCGTACGACCAGCTCGTCAGCGAAGCTGCGCGCATCCGCTATCGCTCCGCCAACGATTACACCGTGCCGATGACCGTGCGCATGCCGTACGGCGGCGGCATTTTCGGCGGCCAAACGCACAGTCAGTCGCCGGAGGCTTTGTTCACCCACGTCGCCGGTTTGAAAACCGTGGTCCCGGCCACGCCGTACGATGCGAAGGGACTGCTGATCTCGGCGATCGAAGACGACGATCCAGTCATCTTCCTTGAACCGAAGCGCGTCTATAACGGCCCGTTCGACGGGCGCCGCGATCGCCCGGTGCAGCCCTGGTCGAAGCATCCTGCGAGCGAAGTGCCGGAGGGCTATTACAAAATCCCGCTCGGCAAGGCGAACATCGTGCGTGAAGGCAATGACGTCACCATCCTGTCCTACGGCACCATGGTGCACGTAGCGCTGGCCGCAGCGGAAGATTCCGGCATCGACGCCGAAGTGCTCGATCTGCGCACTTTGCTCCCAGTCGATATCGACGCCATTGTCGCCAGCGTCAGCAAGACTGGCCGCTGCGTCATCGTCCACGAAGCCACGCGCACCTCAGGCTACGGCGCCGAACTCAGCGCGCTGGTGCAGGAGCACTGCTTCTATCATCTCGAAGCGCCCATCCAGCGCGTGACCGGTTACGATACGCCCTATCCGCACGCCCTCGAATGGGAGTATTTCCCAACGCCGCCGCGCATCATTAAAGCGATGCGCCGTGTGATGGAGGGCTGACGCGTGGGCCAGTACACTTTCAAATTGCCCGACGTGGGCGAAGGCACCGCGGAAGCCGAGATCGTCGCCTGGCACGTGCGCGTGGGCGACATGGTCGAAGAGGATGCGCCGCTCGTCGATGTGATGACGGACAAAGCCACGGTCGAAATGACGTCGCCGGTCTCCGGCAAAATCGTCTCGCTCCACGGTGAACCCGGCGACATGGCCCCCGTCGGCGGCGCAATCGCCATTTTCGAAACAAAAGCAGAAGGCGAGGCGCCCGCGCCGCCGCCAGCGAAAGCCGACGAAGCAAAGGCGCCGGCCGCGGACGGCTTGACCGCAACGCCAACGAAAGCGGAACCACCGCAAGCGCCGCCCACAAACGCCGCCAAGCCGAAGATCAAGGCCCCCGCCGGCGCAACCTGGTCGGAAGATCAAGTGCAGGCCGCAATGCAAGGCGCGCCGCAGGCGAAGGCCGTACCCGCCGCTGCGATGCCAGGCGCCAAGCCCGCGCCAAAACCTGCGGCGCCGACGCAAGCTGTTGCGCGCGCTGAGCCGCGCGACGCAGCCGTGAAGGAATGGAGCCAGGCGCAAGCGTCCCCGGCCGTTCGCGCACGCGCGCAGAAGCTTGGCCTCGATCTCGGCCAAGTGCGCGGCAGCGGTCCCGATGGCCGCATCACGCACGAAGATTTGGACGCCGTGCTTGTGCCTGCGGTGGGCGCGCGCCGCTCCTCGAACCTAACGGAAAAGAACGGCGTCGAGCCGGTGAAGGTGATTGGCCTCCGGCGCAAGATCGCCGAGAAGATGCAGGACGCCAAGCGCCGCATTCCGCACTTCGCCTATGTCGAGGAGTGCGATCTCACCGAACTTGAAGAACTCCGCGCCCACCTAAACGCCACCAAGAGCAGCGATCAGCCGAAGCTCACTTTGTTGCCGTTCCTGATGCGCGCGCTCGTGCTCAGCCTGCCAGACTTCCCGCAAATCAACGCCCGCTACGATGACGAGCAGGGCGTCGTCTATCGCCACGACAACGTCGATATCGGCATCGCCACGCAAACCGATAACGGCCTCGTCGTGCCGGTGGTGCGCCACGCCGAAGCGCGCGACGTCTGGGATAGCGCGACCGAAGTCTCGCGCCTCGCCGCCGCCGTGCGCTCCAATACGGCGACGAAGGAGGATCTCTCCGGCTCCACCATCACCATCACCTCGCTCGGGGCCCTCGGCGGCATCGTCACCACGCCCGTGATCAATCACCCCGAAGTGGCGATCATCGGCGTCAACAAATTGGTCGAGCGCCCCGTGGTGAAGAACGGCGCCATCGTCATCCGCAAAATGATGAACCTAAGCTCGTCCTTCGATCACCGCGTCGTCGACGGCTATGATGCAGCCGCGTTCATTCAACGCGTCAAAGGCATGCTCGAACACCCCGCCGCGCTCTTCATTGATCGCTGATACGAATGTCGTGGCAGCCGCATGACCAGTTTACAAACTCGCCGTTCATGCGTGGCCTGCCGCCTCTGCGTATTCCCGCCGGTTGGCAAATTTGTTGGAATACGCTCGACATCGACAGCAAGCCCGAGGACGGCGACCTCGGCGGCTCCTCGCTCTTCTTCGCGATCAACGAAGGCCGCCGCTTTCTCATCGACGCGATGTTTCGCCCAGAGTTCGATCCGAACGGCAGCTTCCTCCTCGAAGTCAGGTATCGGCCCTGGCCCCGCACCGAGAAAGGTCGCCGCCGCAAGGACGTTCCGTTCAATACGGGCGTCGACGACGAGGTCGTACACACCTTCGAAACGCGCTCCATGACCGAATTGGTCGAGCAACTGCAACACTGGATCGCCCGCTGCACCGTCTGGACCATCGAGGGCCACTAAGGATAGCCGCGGCTTGGAAGGCGGGAGGTCCGCGGCTTGCGTCGTCGGCGCGATGGCGCTTGCACGGCGAGCTTGCCAGCAGCGCTTCCCAACCAAAGCGTAGCCGCATAAACTCCCTCACGGGAGGGCTCAATGCGCTCATTCGCTACCGTCATTGTGATCCTATGCGTCGCCGGCGCCGCGCTCGCGCGGGACGAAAGCCCGCTCGTCTTCGTGCCGACATGGGACGTCGAACCCCGCCCCGCCGAAATCGTCGCGCACTATCCGCCCCGCGCTCTGGCGCAGAACGTCTCCGGCATCGCCGTCATGTGCTGCACGCCGCGCGCCGATCGCTCCATCGATTGCGCGACCAGCAGCGAGTGGCCGAGCGGGTTTGAGTTCGGAGCCGCGTCCGTGCGCGCATCGCTCGGGTACCGATTGAGTGAGGCCTCGTATGGCGATCTTCACGCCCGCGCCGACAGGCCGGTTCGCCTCTCCATGCTGTGGGCCGGGCCTATACTCACGGCTGAGATGCAGCAACAACTTCTGCAACTCGATCGCGATACTGCCTACGCATGTTTGCCGCCTGAGCATCCGACCAATTAAGGAGGTGCGTGGAATGCGTTGGATTGTGTTGGCTGCCCTCGCTGGCGCCTGCATCGCGGGGGACGCCCTCGCGCAGGAATTGCACGCGGACGGCCGCTTCCGCTACGAGTTGGAGCAACCCGGCGGCCCGCCAGCGCCCGTCGCTCCCTCGGAAAATTAGAAACCGCCGCACGCTGACAAGCGCCACAGCGCACCGATTGCGGGGATATGCAACACCACGCGCGACGCACAAAGGTTGGGAGCGCAGGCCTCCGGCCCGCATTGCGCCAAGCATTTCAAGCGGAAGCGTCAACGCGAGGACGAAGGCCCGCGCTCCAACCGCTCCACACCAGCGCAAATCAATCCGACCTAGTCCTCACCGTGCTTACACTGCCGCTTATGACCCCAACCCGATCCTTCCCTTGCTCAGAGCACCGCTTCGCCAGGCTTCTCGCCTGCGCGATCGCCTTGCTCGCGTGGATCGTTTTCGGCGCGTCGGACCCGCATGCGCAGCGCCGCCATCTGAGGCGCCGCGGCGCGCTCGCTTTCGATGATCTGCTGCGCCTGGTGCGCAATCTGATCATCATTCGGGCCGCGCGCATCTGGTTTCGCCGCGCCG
>JACMMP010000131.1 GCA_014378995.1 Hyphomonadaceae bacterium | reverse complement strand
GCGCCATAGGCGCGCACGGCCCCGCGGAGCAGCGCCCGCCCTTGCGGCGTGCACACATCGCCCGGCGGAGTGCCGGCGGCGAAAAGCTCCAGCACTTCGCTGGCTTGCGTGGCCGGCATCGAAACCGGCGACGGCGCGCACGCGCTTGACCCTAGCGCGGCCGCGACGATTAAAGTCCGCAGCATGAGAACCTACCCACGCCGAAGATCGCCCATCGTCGTACAGGAAGCGTTCACCGGTAGGCTCAACGGGCTCTTAACGCCGCGGCGCAGGCGCGGCTCTTAGCTGCCCGCACTCAGCGACAGCCGCGCCTCGGCCAGCGCCTCTTCCATCTTGGCGCGGATCTGGTGATCCGAAAGCTGGACGGCGTGGAGGTCGAGGTCGCCGCGGATCTTGCGGAACAAATCCTCGGTTCCCGCCTCCTCAAGGTCCGCAACGACCACTGACTTGGCGTAATCGTCCGCGGCTTGGTCCTTTAGGCCCATCAGCCCGGCCGCCCAGAGGCCGACAAATTTGGCCCGGCGCGCTTGCGCCTTGAACTCAAGCTCTTGATCTAATTGATATCTTTTCTCTTCGCCACGTTCCTTGTCGTCGAAACTCATGCCGTTCAGGCCTCCGTCAATGTCCTAGCTTGGATAGGGGCGCTTGGCCGCGGGATCAACCGCAAGCGGGCGCCAGTCGCGGCGCTGAACCAATTGTGGCGCGGCCCCATCTCCCCTAAGTTTCTTAACTCGTTGTGTAGCTGCGATTCCGCTCACTCCAGAACTTAGCGGCGCAAAACGCCGTCGCCCCTCGAGGAGGGCCCTCATGTCGCGTCGCAAGAAGATCTACGAAGGCAAGGCCAAGATTCTGTACGAGGGTCCAGAGCCGGGCACGCTCATTCAATACTTTAAAGACGACGCCACCGCCTTCAACGCGCAGAAGAAGGCGATCCTCGAAGGCAAAGGCGTGATCAACAACCAGATCTCCGGGTTCATCATGACGAACCTGAACGCGATCGGTGTGCCGACCCACTACATCAAGACGATGAACATGCGCGAACAACTCGTGCGTGAGGTGGAGATCATTCCGCTTGAAGTGGTGTGCCGCAACGTGGCCGCCGGTTCGTTATCGACGCGCCTCGGCATCGAGGAAGGCACGCCGCTGCCGCGCTCGATCATCGAGTTTTATTATAAGAAGGATGAGCTCAACGATCCGATGGTCGCCGAAGAGCACATCACCGCGTTCAACTGGGCGTCGACCCAGGAGATCGACGATCTGATGGCGCTGACGCTCCGGGTGAACGATTATCTCTTCGGCATGTTCGGCGCCGTCGGCATCAAGCTCGTGGATTTCAAGCTCGAATTCGGCCGGCTCTATGAGGGCGACATGGTCCGCACCGTCATCGCCGACGAGATCAGCCCGGACAGCGCGCGCCTGTGGGATGTCCAGACTAACGAGAAGATGGACAAGGACCGCTTCCGCCGCGATCTCGGCAACGTCACCGAAGCCTACGTCGAAGTCGCCCGCCGCCTTGGCATCGTGAAGCAACAAGCCGTCGCTGGCGGCGACGCGGGCTGACTGAAGGGAATTGGGAGTAGCGAATAGGAAATAGGGAACGGCAGTGGCGGACGACGCGTCCCTACTCTCTATTCCCCACTCCCCATTCCTGCTTCCCGCAGGGGAGCCGAGATGAAAGCCATCGTAACCGTGGGCCTGAAGCCCGGCGTGCTGGACGTGCAAGGCAAGGCCGTTGCAGGCGCGCTAAAGGAGCTCGGCTTCGGCGGCGTGCAGGATGCGCGCGTCGGCAAACGCATTGAGATCGAACTCAGTGGCGACCTCGACCCAGCCACCGCCGAAGCGCAAGTGCGCGAGATGTGCGAAAAGCTCCTCGCCAACACCGTGATCGAAAGCTACCGGGTCGAAATCACGGGCTGATGCGGCGCTCGCCGACGGCGCCTGGCCGCCGGCGAGCCCTAGCTCTACTCCGCCGTCGCCGTCGTGCCGAGCGGGCGCGCTAGCACTTCTGCAATGTCGACGCCCACTTCATTGCGTCCGCCAAAGGCCGTGCCTGCATTGCGTTCGGTGACGCGTGTCGCCAGCGTCGCGTAAGCGCTGTCGTTCAGCGCAACGTAGCCAACCTGCTGCGCAAGGCGGCCGGCGTTTTCGACATAAAAGCTGGCAAAGCGCTGCACTTGCGGTCGCTGCAAAGCATCGGCGTTGACGTAGATGAAGATCGGCCGCGCTAGCGAATACGTGCCGTTGGCGATCGTCTCGGTTGTCGGCGCGACGCCATCGACCGAAAGCGCCCTAAGCCGCGTGCGGTTCTGGTCGTAATAGGCAAAGCCGAAATACCCGACCGCGCCCGGATTGCTCACCACACCCTGCACGATGACGTTGTCATCTTCGCTCGGCGTGTAATCAGTGCGCGAAGCGCCCTCTTCGCCGTTCACGGCCTGCGTGAAATAATCGAACGTCCCCGAAGCCGTGCCCGGGCCGAACAGCATAAGCGGCGTTGCCGGCCAGCGTGCATTCACTTGGCGCCAAGTCGTCACCGTGCGCTCGGCCGCCGGCTCCCACATGCGCCGGAGTTCGGCCGTGGTGATGGCGGTCGCCGGATTGTCGTTGTGGACGACGATGGTAATGCCATCAAAAGCAATCGGCAGTTCGACATAGGTGATGTTCGCCTCAGCGCAGGCCGCCATCTCCTCAGCCGAGATCGGCCGCGAGGCGCCCTGCACTTGGCTTTCGCCGCGGCAGAACTTGCGGAAGCCGCCGCCCGTGCCGCTTTCGCCGACCGTCACCCGCGCGGCGCCGCTCTCGGCTGCGCCGAACGCTTCCGCCACCGCTTCCGAGAGCGGAAATACCGTGGACGAGCCGTCTACCTGAATCGCCTCGGCGCCGGCGCCGCTGTTTTGTTGCGCGCCGTTGTCGCCGCACGCTGCAAGCGCGATTGCCGTGGCGGCGAGCGCTACGCGCCGCAAGGTCTCGATCATCATTTTATTCGTCCTTGTCTGCACTCGCCCAGCGTGCTCATGCCCCCCTTTTATGACACTGGCGTCTCACTCACCACCGCCGCCGCCTCCGCCATCACCGCCGCCACCGTCGCCGCCGCTGTTCCCATCGGAATCATTGTCGTGATCTGAACGTTCGCGTGCGCCGGTTCCACTTGCCGCCATTGTTGTGCTTGCGCCGTCGCCCGCGGCGCCTTGTCGTGACTGACGTTCCGAGGAGCGGTCCGTCCGGAGCAACGCCCAAGCAAGCAACCCCGTAGCGAAGATGGAGGCCACGGCCACGACGATTACCCAGTTTGCCATGCCTGCGCCCTTACCGCCGCTCGGGCCCTTGCGCACTAGAAATATGCGCGTGACGGGGCGTGCGGCCAACGCGCTCTTTGAATCCGGCCCGGCGCACCTTATTGAAGGCCCATGAAATCAGCCGTGATTGTCTTCCCCGGGTCCAATTGCGACCGCGACGCTGCACGCGCCCTTGAGCGCCTCACCGGCAAGCCCGCCGCCATGGTCTGGCACAAGGACACCTCGTTGCCGGAAGGAACCGACCTCGTGGTTCTGCCAGGCGGCTTTTCCTACGGCGATTATCTCCGCTCCGGCGCCATGGCGGCCAAAAGTCCAATCGTGCGCGAGGTCATCGCGCACGCCGAGCGCGGCGGGCTGGTGCTCGGCATCTGCAACGGGTTTCAGGTTTTGACCGAAACGCGGCTCCTGCCCGGCGCGCTCGCGCGCAACGCTGGCTTAAAGTTCGCATGCAAGGAAGTTGCGCTGGCGATCGCCAACGCCAACACGCCCTTCACCAGCGCCTATCGCGACGCGCGAGAAACCGAAATTCCGATCGCCCACGGCGACGGACGCTACGTCGCCGACGACGACGCACTCGACCGCATCGAGGGCGAGGGGCAAGTGGTCTTCCGCTATCTCGCCAACCCGAACGGCTCGGCGCGCGACATCGCCGGCATCATCAATGCGCGCGGCAACGTCATGGGCATGATGCCTCACCCCGAACGCGCCAGCGATCCTGTGCTTGGCCGCACCGGCGGCGCCGCCGTCTTTCAAAGTCTTATGGAAGCGGCATGACGGCCAAGAAGCAGCAAACACCAAGCTCCGATTTCGACGCCGAGGTCGATAGCGCGCGCAAGCGTCTGGAAGCCGCACAGAGCGAAGACACAGGCTTTGACGATCTGGCGGCGCTGCAAGCGCTGGCGCCGATCCTCGCGGATAAAATCCGCTCGCGCCGGCTCGCCTTCACCCTGGCTGATGAGGAAGACGAGGAAGAAACCCAGATCGCCGTCATCCACGTGCAGACGGACGAGGAGCTAGGCTTCATCTTCGCCGAGGACGGCGAGTACGTGTTCGAGAGCAATCTGGAAGCCTATTTCGACGATTTCGTCGACGACGACCCCGAACGCTTCGTCGAGCGCCTCTACGAAACGCTCCGCGCCGATCTACCGAAGTACGAAGTAGAGAATAAGAGCTGACACCCGTCGGACTGTGCTATGTCGGACGCTTCTGAACGGGGGAGCGCGCTGATGAAGTGGCTGATTGGACTTGTCGTTGTCCTGGCGGCGTTGGCGGGATTGACTTGGTATTTCGTCCTGGACGGCGCCGCGCCGGCGCGAGCTGAGGGCGTGATCGATCTCGCCGCTTATCGCGCATTGGTCGCCGCTGACGCGCCGGAAACACTACCGCGCCAAGTGCGCGTCGAATTCGTCGGCGAAAGCAACGCGCCAAGCTTCGTCGCCGAAGCGGGCGCGTTCGGCGGCGAGCGCACCTTCGCCTACACCTCATTCCAGATTGTTGCGCCAAGCGGCGACATCCTCATCGACGGCGCGGTGGACCGCGAAACGCTCGACGAGATGTCTCAAGGCGAGGGCAGTTTCTCGGAAGAGGCCTACACCCGCGTCCTCGAGGCGCTGACGCGGGCCCAGCGCGTACTGATCACGCACGAGCATCTCGATCATGTGATGGCGATCGTGCGCCACCCGGCGCCGGAAGCCATCGCCGACCGCCTTCAACTCACCGCGGCGCAGCTTGAGGCCTGCCGCAGCACGCGCTCGGCGGCCATTTGCCTGCGGCGATCGGCGCGGTGACGCCGGCGTACCTGATGACCCCGCAGCGCATCGCACCGGGCGTCGT